>JBBRFV010000001.1:0-32597 GCA_038241335.1 Caulobacterales bacterium
CGGCGGTGCTGACCGTGGCCATCGTCGCCCTCATCTGCATCCTGCCCCAGCGCGCCGGCCGCCATCCCGGCGAGGCCGCGTCGGACTGAACCCCGCCTCTCAACCCGAAGGCGGTCAAGGCCGCTCTGTCCCAGGTTTCCCGCATGATCTCCGCCGACCCTGACCACCTGCGCAGGGTGCAACTGATCCGCAAGGCGGTGCTGTTCGCCTGCATCATCACGGTGATCGCTCTCGCGGCGGTCAGCCACACTCCCGGCAGCGAACCCGGCCTGCACGAGACGATGGAGGCGATCGGGTTGGCGATGATCGGCGTCTGCGTGGTCGGCCGGGCCTGGTGCTCGCTCTACATCGGCGGGCGCAAGAAGGCCGAGATCGTCGATCGCGGGCCGTATTCGATCAGCCGCAATCCGCTCTATGTCTTCAGCTTCCTCGGCGCCTTCGGCATGGGCGCTCAGACCGGGTCGATCACCCTGGCCCTTGTGTTCGTCCTCATCGCCTGGGGCGTCTTCCGGGCGACGGTGAAACGGGAAGAAGTCTGGCTGTCGTCCATGTTCGGCGGGCCCTATGACGACTATGTCGCCCGCACGCCGCGCTTCTGGCCCGACTTCCGTCAATGGCGGGATGAGGAGACGCTGGAAGTCCGGCCGCGCTTCTTCCTCACCACCCTGCGGGACAGCCTGGCCTTCTTCCTCGCCGTGCCTCTGTTCGAGGCGCTCGAGCACGCCCAGGACGTCGGCTGGATCCGCATCCTGATCCACCTGCCCTGACATAGGAACGGAGCCCGACCCGGTCAGGTCGCGCCCCGCGTGTTCAACGCTCCGCCGACGTCAGGTTATCCGCTTGACCGAGACCGGGTCGCTGGCGGGGAAGGTCTCTTCGATCCCCTCATCCACCAAGGCTTCCTGCCGGTCCTCGGCGCCGCGTTCCTCCTCGCAGAGCTGATCGGGCTTGCCGGTCTTTCGTTCGGCCTTTCGAGCATGGGCGGTGTCTTCAGGCGAAGCCTGCTGATGGTCGCTCTGGCCGGTATGGGTGGTCATCTCGGGTGTCCTCAGTTGGAGGGGTGATCTTCGTCGCCGTCCGGGCCGTAGCCGAGGTCGGCGATGTCGTCGTCGGAGAGGGTTTTCGCCTCCCAATGGGCGGCGCTCGCCTGGGCCCCGCGGGCGTTACGCATCAGTCCGGTGTAGACCAGTTCGACCTCGTCCGGTCCGCGCCCGCCGGCGCTTTCGCCGTCAATCTCGGTTACGCGCTGGCCTTCGACCCCGAGCAAGGCGTCCGCCTCGGCCTCGATGCCGTTGGCGCCCTGCTCCTCATCGAGATCAGGCAGTTCGTTCTCGTTGAAATCTTCCTCGTCGGCGTCGCCATCGGCCTGGGTGACGTCAAGCACGAGATCGGCCTCGTCCAGCAGAACATCGCCGTCGCCTTCGTCGTCGATATGGGTTTCGTCGAAGGTCTCGGACTGTTCCTGATCGTCGGAATAGTCGTTCTCGCCGGTCGGCATGTCGCTCTCCCTGTTCGGAAGATCAACGCCCCCCGGTCAAGCCGCGTTCCCCGCCTTCACAGCCTCATCAAGATCGGCGCGGACGCGATCGATGGCGCCGGCCCACGCGTCGAAGCCCTCGCGCCGGTAGAAGCGCAGATGGGGATAGAAGGGATATTTGTCGGTCGCCAGATAGTGCCAGTCGTCCGGCGCGGTGATCATCCACGCCGTGGCGCCGACCGCCGCCGCCAGATTGGTCCCCGCAATGCCGGGACCCACGACAACGTCGAGCGCCGCCGACAGGGCCGCCACGTCCTCAAGATCGTCCTTGAGGTTGATCGGTGGGGTCCAGATGGTCACCCCGGCCGCCTCGGCCGCCTCCAGATCGTCGGCGACGTCGCCGCACTGCAGGTTGACCATGACGGCCCCGGGGGTAGTCAACACCGGCCTCCAGCGATCGAAGCTGGAGAAATAGCGCGACCGCGCGCCCGTCAGCACCAGGCTCTTCCAGTGCAGGCCGACCTTCAGGCCTGGGCCCAGCTTCTCCAGTTCGGACTTCCAGTGGGCGACCTTATCGGGATCGGCGACCAGATAGCCGCGACGGTCGGGGAAGGCGTCGAGCGACGCCCGGAAAACGGCCAGCAGCGACGCCATCGGAACCCAGCAGTCGGGTTTTTCCGCCAGCGCTTCGACGAAGGGCACGTAACGGGTGATGCGGCCCTCCAGCTTGACCGCGCGGTGGCCGCCGACGATCGCTGTCGGGAAGGCGCGCTGGAACAGGCCGACGAGGCGTTGTTCGACGGCGACGACGACGGTTCCGTCCGGCCCGACGGCCTCGATCGCGTCGCCGATGGTCGAGCCGAACACCATTTCGTCGGCGATGCCCTGTTCGCCGACGATCAGCAGCCGCTTTCCGAGCAGCGAGGTCGTCGGATCCCAGCGGGGCGCCTCGACCGCCACCCGCATGGAGTCCGGCATCTGCGGGTCAAGCCGGATCTCATAGGCCTCGAAGCCCTCGGGGATTCGGCCCAGCGTCATCAGCAGCATGGCCCGGGCCATGTTCATCATGGCGCGCTCGTAGGGGTTCTCCGCGCCGGGCAGAGCGGCGTCGAGGTCTTCCAGCGCGCCCAAGGCATCGCCCAGCGGCTGGCGGGTGTTGGCGCGATTGTAGCGGGCCTTGGCGAAACCGGGGTCGTGGCGCAGCGCCTCCTCGAAGAAGGTCAGGGCCGTGACCATGTCGCCCTGATCGCTCAGCACCGTGCCGAGGGTGTTCCACAGCACCGGTGATTCGGGTTCGACCCCCAACAGGGCGCGCAGGGTCTCGACCGCGTCGCCATAGCGTTTCTGGTCGCGCTGGACGCAGGCCAGATTGTTGGTCGCCTCCACATGGCCGGGCTCGACCGCCAGATATTTCAGGAGCAGCTTCTCGGCGATCTCGAGATAGCCCAGTTGCTGGGCCAGCCGACCCAGATCATGGGCGACGTCCGTCTCGTTCGGAAGCAACTTCAGCGCCGCCTCATAGGCCTGCAGGGCCTGACCGAAGTCTCCCGACTTCTCGCGGCAGATCGCCAGGATGTGCCAGGCCAGGCCGCTGGTCTCGTCGATCTTGAGCGCATCGACGGCGCGGCGCCCCCCGAGGTCGAAATCGGCAGCGCGGATGGCCATCAAGGCGGCCTTCAGCTTCTCCAGCACCTTGCGCTGGCTCTTCACATTCAGTTTCGGGCTGGCCAACTGGTGCGACAGCTTGCGGACGGCCTCAGGTGACGCCGCATCGCCGGCGACTCCCTGGGCGACCGGCGCCTGGGCGTGAATCTGTTCCGGAGCGAGTTCGACCGACGACATTCAGGCTTCTCGAAAGGTGACGAGGCCAGACTGACTTCGAGACCACAAGACATGGTTAACCACGTCTGTTTAGCCTGCGTTCGTTGTCGGCTTCCTAACGTGGTCGCCGGGCTATCAGGGGACGCCGCCCAAATGCCGTTGAAACTGTCGCTCAAGCCGGGCGAGAAATTCGTGCTCAACGGCGCCGTCGTTCAGAACGGCGACCGCCGCGGCGTGCTGATCCTTCAGAACAAGGCCAGCGTCCTTCGCGAGAAGGACATCCTCCAGCCGGAGGACGTCACCACGCCCGCGAAGCGGGTCTATTTCCCGGTCATGATGATGTACCTGGACGAGGCCGCTGCGCCCAAGATCTATGACGAATTCGCGGTGCGTCTGACGGAGTTCATGGGCGCGACGCGCAACCCCGAGGTGCTGTCCAACTGCGTGGCGACCTCGCGGCACGTGATGACCCGCGAATACTACAAGGCCCTGATGGCCGCCCGCAAACTAGTGGATTACGAGGAAGAGTTGGCGAATGTCGCTTCAGGCGTACAAGACCGCAGCCACGCGGACTGAAAACCCCCGCGAGATGGAGTACCGGCTGTTCGGGCAGGTGACCCGGGCGCTGATGCACGCCTCGACGGCGGACGCCGCCGATGTGGCCACCCGGATCGACGCTCTCGACTGGAATCGCCGCCTGTGGTCGGTGCTGGCGACGGACTGCGCCAATCCGGACAACGGCATGGACAAGGGTCTGCGCGCGCAGATCATCTCCATCAGCCTGTTCGTCAGCCGCCACTCGTCGGTGGTGATGCGCGGCGAGGACGATTTCGAAGCCCTGATCGACATCAACCGGATGGTCATGCAGGGCCTCGCCGGCCCGGGTCACGCCGAAGCCGCCTGACGGTAGGCAAAGCCCGACCCGGTTGCCCGGCCAGACCTGCCGGGCGCGCCGTTTCCCAGATCAACACCACTGATTTCAAAGGGGTTTTCGCCGTGGATGGCGAGGCCCCTTTCTTGCGTTGCCGTGCGCGAACCAGAACTGGTTCGGCGGTCAGAAGATCGCTCATCACCCGACCAGAATGGAAGGACAACCGATGGCTATGTCGGTCAACACAAACCTGGGTGCGCAAATCGCGCTCCAGAACCTGAACGCCACCAACGCCGCCCTGAGCCTCACGCAGAACCGGATTAGCACCGGCAAGTCTGTGTCGAGCGCAAAGGACAACGGCGCCATCTGGGCTATCGCCCAGGGGCAACGGGCCGACATCGGCGCGTTGGGAGCAGTTAGCCAGTCGCTCAACCGTGGCATCGCCGCGGTGGATGTGGCCCTGGCGGCGGGCGAGACGGTCTCCGACCTCTTGCTCCAGTTGAAGGAGAAGGCTCTCTCGGCGACCGATGGTTCGCTGAAAACTGCGGCCCGCGCCGCCCTGAACGAAGACTTCAAGGCTCTCCGCGACCAGATCACCACGGTCACCTCCAACGCCGAATTCAATGGGGTCAACCTGCTGAAGACCGGCGCGACGGGTTTCCAAGCTCTGGCCAACGTGACCGGGACAAACTCCCTGACTGTGGGCGCCGAGGTGCTCTCGCTGGGAGGAGCCAACGTCACCGTCGCGGCCACGCAGCAGATCGATACGCTGACCAAGGCGACGGCGGCTCTCACGGCCGTCAGCGCCTCCATCGACAAGGTTTCGGGCGCGCTCGCGCGTCTGGGCACCAAGTCGAAGGCGCTCTCGACCCACCTGACGTTCGTCGGCAAGCTGTCGGACGCGCTGGAGGCGGGAGTGGGCAATCTGGTCGACGCCGATCTGGCCAAGGAAAGCGCCAAGCTTCAGGCTCTGCAGACGAAGCAGCAGTTGGGAGTTCAGGCGCTGTCCATCGCCAATCAGACGCCGCAACTGGTGCTGTCGCTGTTCAAGTAGGCGCACGGGTTCTGAAAAACGCCGGAGAGGGAAACCTTTCCGGCGTTTGCCTGTGCGGTCTCAGACGGCGTGCTGCAGCCAGTGGGCGATGCCGCCGTAGATCAGGACGATGGTCTGCCATGCCGCGACATAGGCGGCGACACTGCCGATGGCGACCATCCAGCCGAGGATCAGGATCACGCCGTCGCGCGACATCAGACCCAGTCCGAACAGGATCATGGCGATGCATGGCAGAGCGTCGACCAAGGGCACCGACATCCCCATCATGATCGCCATGACGACGGTGGTCAGGCCGATCAGCACATCGGAGACGCGACCCGTCATGAACAGCAGCCGGGGCTTCGACAGGCGTTCGAAACGGGCGATGTGATGCAGCACCCTGGAGCTGCTGCGCCGGTACAGGTCGCGCGACACCCCGCGCTTGCCGGCCCAGCCGGGCAGCCAGACATCGTGGCGCAGCATGGTCAACTGGACGGCCATCAGGATGATGGCGATGCCGAACAGCGCCTTGACGCCGGTTGGCCACGGCAGAAGGGCGATCAGGGACAGCACCAGGATCAGGGCCCCGAAGCCCCGCTCGCCGAAGCTGTCGACCACCTCGTGCAGGGTCAGGCGCGGGTCGTCGCCTTCGCCCAGTCCTCCCAGAACCTCGGAAAAGGTTCGGGCGGCTTTATGAGGCTCTGGTCTGGGCATCGGCGCTCCGGCGCGGGAAAGGTCTGGCTACGCTTTAGGCGGACCTTGGCGGTCGCGCCAATTACAGATGTGACAGGCGCCGTCCACCGGGAACGGCGGGTCAGACCAGGTGCTGAACCCAGCCCCACGCGGTCTCCAACCCCGCCGCGACCAGCCGCCAGGCCAGAAACAGCAGGGCGCCGCAGATCGCTGCTCCGACCCAGGCCAGAACCACCACCAGCCCGTCGCGCTGCGTCAGGCCGAATCCGAACACGGCGATGGTCAGGGCCGGGGCCACATTGCCCAGCGGGATCGGCAGTACGAGGATGAAGGCGAGGATCGAACAGACCAGACCGATCAGAACTTCCGAGACCGGGCTGGTCAGCACCGGCCAACGCGGCTTCGACAGACGCTCGACCCAGCGCAGGGGCTTGATCACCCCGGCGCTGGCCTTGCGATAGCCGGCGCGGTCGATCGCGCTCTTCAGCGCCCATTTCGGCAGCCATAACTGGTCGAACCGGAACAGCAGCTGCAGCGACAGCAGCAACAGGGGGGCGCCCAGCACGGTGGTCGAACCCGGCGGCAGGGGCAGGGCGTTCAACAGGCCCAGGAACAGCATCAGCGCCCCGAAGCCGCGCTCGCCAAAAGCGTTGACCAGTTCGCCGAGATACAGCTTCGGTTGGTCGCCGGCGCCGAGGTCGGCGATCACCCGCGAGAAGGGCCGACCGTCCGCCTGATAGTCATAGTCGGGCATAAGCGATATTCCGGCGGTGAAGCTTGACCGATCCCGGCCTCAGACTAACCTCCATTGCGTCGAGGTGCGGCGGCACGATGGCGGATCAGTGCTTCACGTGCTCGGGCTTGCCCTTGCGTTTGGTGTGGGCGAATTCCGCGAGCTGTTTCTCGGTCATCGACAGCATCGATTTCGACGCGCCGTCCCGTTCGGACCTGGGCGTCTCTCCGCGCTTGGCCGCCAGGGCGGCTCCGGCGGCTTTCTGTTGGGCGGTGGATTTGGCGGGCATGGGGCGGCTCCCTTTGTGACGGAGCAATCCCGGAAGCGCCCACCCCGGTTCCTCAGCTCCCCAGCAACTCCCGGCCGATCAGGAAGCGCCGGATTTCATTCGTCCCCGCGCCGATGTCGTACAGCTTGGCGTCGCGCACCAGCCGTTCGACCGGCCACTCCTTGGTGTAGCCGGCGCCGCCGAGGGCCTGGACGGCTTCGAGGCTGACCTTCACGGCGTTCTCGCTGGCCAGCAGGATGGCGCCCGCCGCGTCGTAGCGGGTGGTCTTGCCGGCGTCGCAGGCGCGGGCAACGGCGTAGACGTAGGTCCGGGCCGAGTTCAGAGCCACATACATGTCGGCGACCTTGGCCTGCATCAGCTGGAAGCTGCCGATGGCCTTGCCGAACTGTTTGCGCTCGCGGACGTAGGGCAGGACCACGTCCAGCGCCGCCTGCATGATGCCCAGCGGGCCCGCCGCCAGCACCGCGCGCTCATCGTCCAGCCCGCTCATGAGTACGCCGGCTCCGCCGCCGACCGGACCCATGACGTTCTCTTCCGGGACCTCGCAGTCCTCGAACACCAATTCGGCGGTGTCCGAGCCGCGCATGCCCATCTTGTCCAGCTTCTTTGAGACGCTGAACCCCTTCATGCCCTTCTCGATCAGGAAGGCGGTAACGCCGCCGTTGCCCTCGCCGGTGCGGGCGTAGACCACCAGGGTCTCGGCGTGGGGGGCGTTGGTGATCCAGAATTTCGTGCCGTTGAGGACGTAGCGGTCGCCGTCCTTTCGAGCCTGGGTGCGCATCGACATGACGTCTGAACCCGAGCCGACCTCGGACATGGCGAGGGAGCCGACGTGTTCGCCCGAGATCAGCTTGGGGAGGTATTTGCGCTTCTGTTCTTCCGTACCCCAGCGACGGATCTGGTTGACGCACAGGTTGGAGTGGGCCCCGTAAGCGAGGCCGATCGAGGCCGAGGCGCGAGACACCTCTTCCATCGCCACGACGTGTTCGAGATAGCCGAGACCGAGGCCGCCGTATTCTTCCTCGACGGTGATGCCGTGCAGGCCGAGGTCGCCCATTTCGGGCCACAGCTCGCGGCGGAACTCGTTCTTCTCGTCGATCTCGGCGGCCAGCGGGGCCAGACGGTCGGTCGCCCAGCGGGCGGTGGTTTCACGGATCATGTCGGCGTTTTCGCCGAGGCTGAAATCCATCGATTGGGGGGCGTTGGGAATGCTCATGACCGGGGGGTAGCACCGCCCGCCGTCGCCGGAAAGTCAGTCGGGCTTGCCCCACCGGACATAGAGGTTCCAAGACGAGACGCCGACGCAGATGACGCCGATCAGCGCCAGCGCCCAGGCGACGACGGTGGTCTCGTGCATCTGCGACGGCTGGTCCACCGACAGGCGGAAGGCGGCCGCTGAGGCGCCGAAGGCGACCAGGCCGACGCCGCCCATGATCAGAAAGGCGCCCGACTCGTTCCAGTCAAACCGCCGGGGACCGCCCGGCTCGACCTCGTGGCGCAGCACCGACTGCGTCGGTTCGTCATCGAACAGCACCGTGTCGGCGACGGTGACCTGAGGGGTCGGCCGTTCCTCGGCCGTCCAGGCCGGTCGCGCGGCTTCCAGGAAGTCGGTCTCGGTCGCCGGCGTCAGAACCAGCGGCTCCTCCACCGGCAGCGGCGGGAAGGGCGAGGCGTGGGACGCGATGGGGAAGGGCGACGAATCCAGCGGAACCGAGGGCGTCGATGCGAGCACGGGCGCGACGATGTCGAACGGGACGCGGTCGTCGGGCTCGGCCGGCGCGACGGGCGGCTCGGGTTCGATCGATTCCGCCGGGAACGCCGTGGACACGTCCAGCGGAGCTTGGGCCGCAGGTCCTTCCGCGGGCAGCGGCGGGAAGCCGGGCAGGGCGCCGATGATCGCGGCCGAATAGGGCGAGAACCGCTGCAGATGCATCAGGGTCTGCGGCTGGATCGGCGGCGGGGCGGGAGAGGCCGGCGTTTCCTGGGTCGTCGGCGTCCCGGCGGCCGGTTCGCCCAGCAGGCTGGCGACGGCGGCGGCGCGTGTTTCGGCGGTGGAGCCGGGTTCCGGCGCAGCCTCGACCGGCGGCGGCAGGGGGGCGGACAGCAGTTCGGCCAGATGCACCGCGTGCGACGGATCGGCCACGAACAGGGCGCGCTCGGCCGCGCGGCGGCGCAGGCGGGAATCCGGCGCGGCGCTTTCGGGCCAGCCGATCAGGGCGTCGGCGGCTTCTCCGGCGTGGCCGGCGTTCATCTCGCGCAAGACGTCGGACGACAGGAAGCGATCTACGCCGACCGAGACCGCGAAACTGGCCAGGGCGTCGAATTGATGCTGGTTGATCGGGCCGGCGATACGCTCGTTGAGCGCCTTGACCACCGGCATCAGGTCGTATTGCAGCAGCAGCTCTGCGTCCTGTTCGCCGACCGTCAGCCCCTCTCGCGCCGAGGCGGTGTGGCCGTAGCCGATCACCCAGCCGCCGTCTGCGTCGCGCACCGCGCGCGGCCGGAAGCCCTCGAAGCTCTTGATGAGGACGATCCCCTCGCGGGAGACCTTCAGACGCTGTGCGGTCGGTTCGGACACCGGTTTGACCCAAATCGAGACGGAATGGTTCGCTCAACGGGAGAACCAGCAAAGGTCGCGCCGGTCCAGAGGGCAGGGTCGTCTAGGTCAGGACGATTGAGGCCAGACCGAGGAAGATCAGGAAGCCGAAGAAGTCGGTCGTGGCGGTCACGAACACCGCCGAGGAGACCGCCGGGTCGAACTTCAGCCTGGACAGGGTCAGGGGCGTCAGCACCCCGACCGTGGCGGCGACCATCAGGTTCAGCACCATCGAGGCGCCGATCACCGCGCCGATGCGCCAGTCGCGGAACCACAGGCCCGCCGCGCAGCCGATCAGCGGCGCCAGCACCAGACCGTTGGCGACGCCCACCGCCAGCTCTCGCCAGAAGGTGCGCGGGGCGTTGGAGCTGTTCAGCTCGCGGGTGGCCAGAGCGCGGACGGTGACCGTCAGCGCCTGGGTGCCGGCGTTGCCGCCGATGGCTGAGACGATGGGCAGCAGAATCACCAGGGCGACGACGGCTTTGATCGTCCCCTCGAACCACGAGATCACCACCGAGCCGAGCACGGCGGTCGCCAGGTTGATGGCCAGCCACGGCACCCGGCCGCGCACGATCTCGCCCACGCCCGAGGCCCGGTCCTCGTCGCGCACGCCGGCCAGGCGGAGGATGTCCTCGCGGTTCTCCTCCTGGATGATGTTGACGATGTCGTCGACGGTGATCTGGCCCACCAGCCGGCCCGCGGAGTCGATGACCGGGGCCGAGATCAGGTGGTATTTCTCGAAGATGTAGGCGACCTCTTCCTGGTCCTGATCGACGGCGATCTCGTTGATCGGCTCCATGATGTCGGACAGGGCCGCGCTCCGGGGCGCGCGAAGCAGGCGGCTGACGGCCAGGCCGCCGACCGGCTTGTTCAGCGGGTCGACAATGTAGATGTCGAAGAACAGTTCGGGCAGGTCGTCGCCCTGCTTGCGGATGTGGTCGATGGTGTCGCCGACGTTCCAGAACGACGGCGCAGCCATGACCTCGCGCTGCATCAGGCGGCCGGCGGAGTCCTCGGCATAGCCCAGCGAGCTCTCGATCGCGGCGCGATCGACCTCGGGCATGGCCGCCAGCACTTTTTCACGCTGGTCGTCCTCCAGATCCTCGACGACCGCGGCGGCGTCGTCGGAATCCAGCTCCTGCAGCGCCTCGGCCAGGGTCAGGTGCGGGACGCGCTCCAGCACCTCCTCGCGGATGCCTTCGTCGAGTTCTGGCAGGGTGTCGGCGAGCAGTTCCGGCGGCAGCCACAGCACCACGACGGCGCGGACCTCCGTCGTCAGGAAGCCCATCAGGTCCGCGACGTCGGCGGGGTGAAGGTCTTCCAGCAGCGACCGAAGCCGCATGCCGTCTCCGTCGTCGGCCGCGTCGGCGACCTTGGCCACGAACGATGCCGTCAGGACGTAGTCCTCGTCCAAGGCCTCGTGATCTTCGACCAGAGTGTCGAAGGCGACGTCAGGGTCGAGAGTGGCGGTCTTGTCGCTCACGCGTGCCTCCCTCTCTCGATGTAATCAGCCGGTAGCGCCGATCTTTATCCCTTTTACGTCAGATGGTGCGGTCGAGAAGACTCGAACTTCCACGGGTTGCCCCACAGCGACCTCAACGCTGCGCGTCTACCAATTCCGCCACGACCGCTCGCATCGGAGGGCGGCTGATAGCGGAGAGAATGGGGAAAGGGAAGGGGGAGGCTGAGCGGTTATTGATTAGGGGTTCGTGGCTGCCGCTTCGGCGTCCGGGTCCGCCTTGACCCAGCGGCGCGCCCCCCCTGGCAATCACCAACCCCTCATCACTAATCACCCTCAGGCCGCCCCCGCCATGAAGTCATACACATCCGCCGCCCGGGTCACGGTGATGGCGATGCGGTCTTCGCGGATCTCGATCTCACCGCGCGCCACCGGATGATTGTTGGCGAGTATCCAGACCTCGTCATGCTCGGTGGCGTCGAGCGGAATCACCGCCCCGCGGCCCATCCGCAGCAGCTGACTCATCGGCAGGACAGACCGTCCCAGAACGACCGAAATCTCGACGTCGACGCATTCGATCTGTGACACTGGGGACTCTGACGCTGACTGTGAGGAACTCGGGTCTTCGGCGGTCTGGACTTGCATGGCGCTCCCGACCCCCACATTGGAGGCGTCATGCTTTCCCAGTCCTTAAGCGAAACCATATCGAAACTGGTCCGCGCCGATGGACGGCCCGTCGAGTGGACGGTCGCGACCGGCTATATCGACTATCCGGCGGCGGAGGCGGCCATGGAGGCCCGGGTCGCGGCCATAGCCGCGGGCGAGGCGGAGGAGCTGGTCTGGCTGTTGGAGCACCCGCCCCTCTACACCGCCGGGGTTTCGTCGAAGGACGGCGATCTGCTGGAGGCGGGCCGGTTCCCGGTCTATCGGACGGGGCGGGGCGGCCAGTTCACCTACCATGGGCCGGGCCAGAGGGTCGCCTATGTGATGCTGGACCTGAACCGTCGCGGCAAGGACGTGCGGACTTTCGTGCGCGGGCTGGAGCAGTGGATCATCGGCGCGCTGGGCGAGTTCAACGTCGCCGCCGACGTGCGCGACGGTCGTGTCGGCGTCTGGGTCGAGCGGAAAGGGCCCGGCTGGTCGCGCGAGGACAAGATCGCCGCCATCGGCGTCAAGGTCCGCAAATGGGTCAGCTTCCACGGCGTCAGCCTGAATGTGGAGCCGGATCTGAACCATTTCGACGGCATCGTCCCGTGCGGCCTCCGCGATCACGGCGTCACCAGTCTGATCGACCTCGGCGTGCCCGCGACGATGGATGAGGCGGACGCGGCGCTGAAAACCAGCTTCCGGCGCGTATTCGGTCCGGTTGTCGAAGCGCCAAGTTAACCGTTGCGAGCGAAAGTGGCCGGAGAGCGTCCGTATCCGGAGTCCCAGTAATGAGCCGCGTAGCCATGGAAGCGTTCGAGGCGGCGGACGCGTCCGGGCGGAACGCCTCTCTGGATATCAGCACCTTCTTCGACGTGTCTCTGGACCTTCTGGTCATCCGCGACCTCGAGGGGCGGGTGGTCCGGGCCAGCCCGTCCTGGGAAGTCCTGCTTGGCTGGCGGCCCGACGAGATGGAGGGACGGCCGCTGTTGCGCCTGCTCCACCCTGACGACCAGGCGACAACGCTGGACAGCGTTGTCGAGGTCGAGACCCGCGGCCCGAAAGAACCGATGGTCGATTTCATCAACCGCTATCGCCACAAGGACAGCGGCTATCGCACCCTTGAATGGCGGGCGCGGCGGGTCGGCGACCGCGTCTATGGAGTCGCGCGCGACGCCACCAACCGTGTGGCCGCCGAAGCGGAGCTCAGGGCGGCCAAGCAGGCGGCCGAGGTCGCCAACCAGGCCAAGACCGACTTCCTGGCCAATATGAGCCACGAGATACGCACCCCGCTGAACGGCGTCATCGGCATCGTCGACGCCCTGGCCCACACCGATCTGACGGCCGACCAGCGCGAGATGGTCGAACTGGTTCGCGGATCGGGGGTGACGCTGGAACGACTGGTGTCGGACATCCTCGACATGTCCAAGATCGAGGCCGGATTGCTGGAGATCGAGCGGCGGCCGTTCGATCTGATGGTCGAACTGGCCGGGGTGATCGACACCCAGCGCCTGCGCGCCGAAGCCAAGGGACTGGTCTTTGATCTGGCGCATGGCGAAACCGCCCACGGCGTATTCGTCGGCGACGGCGTCCGCATACGGCAGGTGCTGGCCAATCTGTTGACCAACGCGGTCAAATTCACCGCCGAAGGCCGCGTGGACGTCCGTATCGCGGTGACCCATCCGGTGGACAGGACCGAGCCGTCGCGACTCACGATGGACGTCAGCGACACCGGCGTCGGCTTCACTCCCGGACAGGCCGACTTGCTGTTCCAGCGCTTCAGCCAGGCCGACGCCACCATCACCCGACGCTTCGGCGGCACGGGGCTGGGGCTATCGATCTGCCGGTCCCTGGTCGAGATGATGGGCGGTCATATCACGGCGGAGTCCGCGTCTGGGTCGGGCAGCCGCTTCCGTGTCGACCTGCCGTTGATGCGCGCCGAAAGGGCTCGGGAGGAAGCTGCCGCTGTGACGGCGACTCGCGCCGAAGCACCGCGCGACCGGCCACTGCGGGTGCTGCTGGCCGACGACCACACCACCAATCAGCGGGTGGTGCAGCTGATCCTCGGCGCCCAGGGGATCGAGGTGGTGACCGTGAATGACGGCGCCGAGGCCGTGGAGGCGTTCCGATCGGACTGGTTCGACCTGGTGCTGATGGACATGCAGATGCCGGTCATGGACGGGCTGGCCGCCACCCGCGCCATCCGCGCCCATGAACAGGGACTGGCCGATAGTTCGCGGACCCCCGTGGTGATGCTGAGCGCCAACGCCATGACGCGTCACCGCAACGACGCCCTCGCGGCCGGAGCCGACCTGCATCTGGCCAAGCCGATCACGGCCGCCGCCCTTCTGAAGGGCGTCGAGACCGCGATCGCGATGGGCGAGACAATCTAGACCGTCGCGGCCCGCAGAGCTTCGATCAGCACGCCATGTTCTTGATGTATTCGCCCGTGGAGACCCCCTTGACCGTGAAATCGGTGATGTAGGGCGAAGTGTCCGTGGCGTCGCCGACGCGAGTGATGCGGAACTCCCCCGGCGCGACCGCGGGGGAACCGTCGCTCGCGCAAACAGGGGCGAGTCCGCGGCGGCGGCCTCGGGCGTCATGGCCGCCCATTGCGTGTACCCGGCCCTCAGCTTCGGCACATCGACGGCCCGGAATGAGCTGTCGTGGATTACCGAGTCGTTCGGATCGCCATCCACATAATAGAGGCCGTTGATGACGTTGGACCCGCGCCGGTGAACATAGAGCGGCCTGTTGGTCCCGATCTCGATGAAGGTCGGATGCGTCCGGCCGTCACGCTGCAGCCTGGCGGGCGGCGGCACCGAGTCCAGCCTGTCCAGCACCTTGGACACGCGGCCGATGTATCGCGGTCGCCGGTCAGCCGGGTGGCCCGGCGCATGACCTCCAGCACCGCGACGCGGTCGGGTGCGGGCAGGCGAAGGCGGGGAAGGCTTCCCCGAGCGGAGCCGCGGCGGCCGCTGCGAGCAGGGCGCGACGAGAGGGCGAAGATCATGCAGGATCCTTGCGACAGGCGGTCTGTGAGGTCGAGCTGTCAAACCGTTGTGACACCGGTGTGAAGCATCGATAGGTGACCGACCTGAAACTGCGCTGGTGGGCGGAACCCGGAAAGGCCGAAGGCGTTCGGATCAGTCGTGGTGGGTCGGGCGACAGTATGAAAATCGAGCAAGGTGCCGCTCCGCCCGCAGCGGACGAGGGTCGCTATCGGCTGCTCGTCGACGCCATTACCGATTACGCCATCTACATGCTAGACGTCGGCGGTCATGTGACCAGCTGGAATGCGGGCGCGCGGCGGTTCAAGGGCTACGAGCCCGCCGAGATCATTGGCCAGCATTTCTCCCGCTTCTACACCCCGGAGGACATCGCCAAAGGCGTCCCCGCGCGAGCTTTGAGGGATGCGGAGGAGGTCGGGAGGTTCGAACAGGAAGGCTGGCGCGTCCGAAAGGACGGCAACCGTTTCTGGGCCCATGTGATCATCGATCCCATCCGCCACGCTTCGGGCGAACTGGTGGGGTTCGCCAAGATCACCCGCGACCTGACCGAACGAAAGGCCGCCGAGGACTCCCTGCGTCGCAGCGAACAGCAGTTCGCGCTGTTGGTGCAGGGGGTGACGGACTACGCCATCTACATGCTCGACACCGAGGGTCGGGTGACCAACTGGAACCCCGGCGCCCAGCGAATCAAGGGCTATCTCCCGGGCGAGATCGTCGGTGAGCATTTCTCGCGCTTCTACACCGACGACGACCGGGCCGCCGGGGCTCCGCAAGCCGCCCTCGCGACCGCGGCGGCGACCGGCCGGTTCGAAAAGGAAGGTTGGCGGGTCCGGAAGGACGGCAGCCGGTTCCTCGCCAACGTCGTCATCGATGCGATCCGCAACGACGCGGGCGAGGTCATCGGCTACGCCAAGATCACGCGCGACATCACCGAGCGGGTCGAGACCCAGCGGTCCCTCGATGAGGCGCGCGAAGCGCTGTTCCAGTCCCAGAAGATGGAAGCGATCGGCCAGCTGACCGGCGGCATTGCGCATGATTTCAACAACCTGCTTATGGCGGTTCTGGGCAGTCTGGAACTGGTCCAGAAGCGGATTCCATACGACGCCCGGGTCACGCCCCTGCTGGAGAACGCCGTGCAGGGCGCCCAGCGTGGCGCGATCCTGACCCAGAGGATGCTGGCCTTCGCCCGCAAACAGGAACTGACGCTGGAATCGGTCGACGTCTCGTCCCTGGCGCGCGGCATGATGGACTTCCTCGACCGCACGATCGGGCCGAACATCGACGTGAGCCTGCGGTTTTCCGGCGGCCTTCCCCGGGTCCAGACGGATGCGGCCCAGCTGGAAGCGGCGTTGATGAACCTGATGGTCAACGCCCGCGACGCCATGCCGGCCGGGGGAACGATCACCATCAGCGCCGTGCTCGAGCGCGTCGAGAGCGGCCTGGAGCTGCCGGCGGGGGAATATGTGCGGCTGAGCGTGGCCGATACGGGCGAGGGGATGGATCCGGCGACGCTGGCGCGGGCCACGGAGCCGTTCTTCACCACCAAGGGGGTCGGCAAGGGCACGGGTCTGGGGCTGTCGATGGTTCACGGCCTGGCCGCACAATCCGGCGGTCGGCTGACGGTGTCGAGCGAGCCAGGTCGAGGCTCAGACATCGCGTTGTGGCTTCCGGTCAGCCGTTCCGATCACGAGGCCCGGACCCTCGTCGCCACGGCCCCCGACGCCGACCCCCCGCGCAGGCTTCGCATCCTGGCGGTCGATGACGACACCCTCGTGCTGATCAACACCGCCGCCATGCTGGACGATCTCGGCCACGTCGTCGTCGCGGCCGCGTCGGGCAAGGAGGGGCTGGAAATCCTGCGGGACGACCCGCACATCGACATGGTGGTCAGCGACGAGATCATGCCGAACATGACGGGCACCCAATTCGCCCGCGCCGCGCGGCGGATACGTCCGGACCTGCCCTTCGTGATCGCCACCGGCTATGCCGACCTGTCTGGAACCGGACAGGACCCGGATGAGCGTCTTCCCCGCCTTCACAAGCCCTTCAATCAGAACGATCTCGGCCGTGTCGTGATGGTTGCGATGGGCCTGTCACCCGAGGCCGTGCCGGCCTGAAGGGCGTCTTGGCGGCTAGTCGAACTCGACCAGGACATCGTCCGCTGCGACCGGATCGCCGGCCTTGGCGCCAACGGCCTTCACCACACCGTCGCGCTCGGCCTTGAGGATGTTCTGCATCTTCATAGCTTCGATGATGGCGACGGTTTCCCCCGTCTTCACCTCCTGGCCGACGACGACCGGGATGGCGACGACCAGACCGGGCATGGGCGACTGGATCAGTTTCGAGGTATCGGCGGCGACCTTCTCCGGCAGGCGGGCGTAGAGGGCGGCGACGGCAGGGGCCAGGACACGGACGCGGGCCTTGGCGGCGCGATGGCGAATGACGAAGCCGTCGGCGACCCGCGCGACCTCCGCGGTGAACGGCTGGCCGTCCAGGACGGCGCGGAACTGGGCCAGGCCGGGACGCCAGTCGATGTCCGACAGAAGCAGGGTGCGGTCTTCGCCGGCCAGGTCGAGCGACAGGGCCTCGTCCTCGTCATAGCCCAGGGTGACGCCATGGGCCTCACCGGGGCCGCTGGCCAACCCCGGGCCTTCAGCGGCGACCAGGACGATCCAGTCGATGCGATCGGACGGGTCGCTGGCCTGTTCCGTCAGGATTTCGTTCATGGCCGCGGCCGTAGCGATCAGGAGGTCTGTCTGGCGCCGGCTCGGGGCCAGGCCATGGAAGCCGTCGGGGAACTCATCCTTGATATAGCTGGTCGAGATGTCGCCGCTCTGGAAGCGCGGCTGGTCCATGACGGCGGCCAGGAAGGGCACGTTGTGGCCGACGCCCTGCAGGTGGGTGTCCTCAAGGGCCCGGGCCATGCCGGACAGGGCGGCCTCGCGGGTCTCGCCCCAGGCGCACAGCTTGGCGATCATGGGGTCGTAGAACAGGCTGATCTCGTCGCCCTCGCGGACGCCGGAATCGTTGCGCACCGTGTAGCCGTCTTGCGGGCCCTCGTCGGGCTGATCGTAGCGGACCAGGCGACCGATCGACGGCAGGAAGCCGCGATAGGGGTCTTCGGCGTAGATGCGGCTCTCGATGGCCCAGCCGTGGATCTTCAGATCCTTCTGGGCGAAGGCCAGCTTCTCACCCCAGGCGGACCGGATCATCTGTTCGACCAGATCGATGCCGGTGATCAGCTCCGTCACCGGATGCTCCACCTGAAGTCGGGTGTTCATCTCCAGAAAGAAGAAGGACTTGTCCTGCCCGGCGACGAATTCGACGGTGCCGGCGCTGTCGTAGTTCACGGCCTGGGCGAGGGCGACGGCCTGGGCGCCCATGGCGGCGCGGGTTTCAGGGTCGAGCAGGGGGGAGGGGGCTTCCTCGATGACCTTCTGGTTGCGGCGCTGGATCGAGCATTCGCGCTCGAACAGGTGAACGACGTTGCCGTGCTTGTCGCCCATCACCTGAATCTCGATGTGGCGCGGGTCGATGATGAATTTTTCCAGGAACACGCGGTCGTCGCCGAACGCATTGAGCGCCTCGGCCTTCACCGCGGCGAAGCCCTCGGCCATGTCGGCGTCGGAATGGGCGACGCGGATGCCCTTGCCGCCGCCGCCGGCCGAGGCCTTGATCATGACCGGATAGCCGATCTGACGGGCGATCTTCATCGCCTCCTCGGTCGATTCGATCAGCCCCATGTGGCCGGGAACTGTGGAGACCCCGGCCGCGGCGGCGAATTTCTTGGAAGTGATCTTGTCGCCCATGGCGTCGATCGCCTCGGGGTTCGGGCCGATGAAGGCGATGCCCTCGGCCTGCAGGCGACGGGCGAATCCGGCGTTCTCGGACAGGAAGCCGAAGCCTGGATGAACCGCTTCGGCCCCGGTCTGGCGGACCGCGTCCACGATCCTGTCGGCCAGAAGATAGGATTGGGCGGCCGGGGACGGCCCGATCAGCACCGACTCGTCGGCCATCTCGACCGCCAGCGAACCGGCGTCGGCCTCGGAGTAGACCTGCACGGTTTTTATGCCCATGCGGCGGCAGGTCTTGATGATACGGACAGCGATTTCGCCGCGGTTGGCGATCAGGATCTTGGAGAACATGCGTCTTTGAATCTGAAGCGAATGTGATCGCCCATTGTGGCGCCTGCCCCGATTAGGCCGCGATCCTTGCCGAGTAAACCGGACCGGCGCTCAACCGCGCGGCGTTCGGGCTTGGCAAAACCTGTACCGATGGGGTTTATGCCGTTCCAGTTCCGTTCATCGGCGCCCGTTCAGTTTCACTGTCGTTACCTCGTCCTGTTTTTTGGCCCGGAGCCTGACCTGATGTCCCGCATCCTTAATCTCGCCGCCACCGCAGCCCTGGCTTTGGCCGTAAGCGCCGGAGCCGTGGCGGCCCAGGACTTCCGCGCCCTGGCGCGCGAGGACCTTCAGCGCGCCCACGATGAATTGGCCGCCAATCATCCGTCGGTGGTTATCCCCGGCGCCGCCAGCACCGCTTTCCGCAGCTGGCTTGACGCCGGTCTGGCCGACGCCATGGCCCGCACCACCCAGGTCAACAGCGGTGACAGCCAGGCCTATCTGCTGCGTTATTATGCGGCCGGCTTCCACGACTCCAACATCGCCATCCGTCCGACTTTCGAGGGCATGGGCCCCTATTTTGCAATCGGCTGGCCCGGCTTCACCACCGGCTGGCGTAACGGCCATTACGTCGTCACCTATGTGAAGCCCGGCATCCGCAACGCCCCGCGCATCGGCGACATCGTCACCGAATGCAATCTGCAGCCGATCGAGGAGTTCGCCCGGGCCAAGCTGGACCGCTGGGAAGGCGATCTGGACACTGAGGCGGGCCGCATCACCTCGGCGCCTTATCTGATGTGGAACCGCAACAACCCGTTCACCAACGGGGTGCCCTCGACCTGCAAATTCCAGTCGGGCCGCAGCCGGCCGCATGACATCGAGATCCGGCCCGCCCCGGTCGACGCCGCCAGCCTCGAAGCCGCTTACCGCTCGACTGTCTACATGCCGCCGGCCACGCCCCTGGCGGTCGAGACGGTCAATGGCCGTCCCTGGATACACGTCCATTCCTTCGCGGACTCCACCGACGCCGACAAGGCCGCCTGGGCGGCCTTCAACGGGGCGGTCGAGGCCCAGGTCGATGCGATCCGCGGACCCGCCGGCGCCGTGATCGACCTGCGCGCCGCCTCGGGCTCGGGCCAGAACTCATCAACCGCGCGCGGTTACGGCCTCGCCAACCGCATCTGGACTCCCGAGTTCACCGTCAGCCGCCAACCGGCCGCCGGGGATCTGACCTACCGCGCCACCCAGGGCAACCGCGACTGGTACGCGGCCGCGCTGGGCCGCATGGAGGCTGATCCCCAGTTCGTGCAGGACGCCATGCCGGTGATCGTGCAGACGCGTGAACTGGTGACCGCCTTCGACGCCGCCATCGCGTCCGGTCAGCCCAGCTTCACCCTTGCCGGACGCTCCGGCGTGGCCGACACGGGCGCCGCCAATCCGGTCCAGGGCCCGATCATCGTGCTGGTGGACGCCGGTTGCTCGGGCGGTTGCCTCGACACGCTGGACCTGCTGTCCAAGCTGCCGAACGTGCGCATCGTGGGTTCGACCACGGCCACCGACTCGATCTTCATCGAGCCCACGGTCCAGCGGCTGCCGTCGAACTATGCGGACCTCAGCTACGGCCACAAGGCCTGGACGGCGCGGACCCGGGCGAACAACACGCCCTACACTCCGGCCGCCGGCCTGGTGTACATGGGCGATCCGGCCGACGAAGCGGCGGTCCGGACCTGGGTGGGAACGCTGTTCGGAGGCTGACTTTCTTGAGTGGCGCCAACGCGTTCGCCCTGGTTGAGCGCGGGACGCGAAGACGTCATGGGCCGGGCGGGGTGGAACCCTCGCCCGGCTCTTCTTATTTGGTCTGCATGACCGACACAGATATCGCCCCGACCCTGCGTTCCCCGTCCGGCTACGACCTGACGCCGCCCAGCGAGGGTCAGCGCGTGGCGTTGGAGGCCGACCTGTCGGCCGAGGAGAAGCGGGTCCTGCTTCAGCACGGCACCGAGGCGCCGTTCTGCGGCGTGCTGTTGGGCGAAAAACGGGCAGGCGTGTTCTGCTGCCGAGAGTGTGGCCTGCCGCTGTTTCGGGCCGGGACCAAGTTCGAAAGCGGCACCGGCTGGCCCAGTTTCACCGAGCCCGTCGATCCAACCCATGTCACGGCCATCACCGATCGATCCTACGGCATGGCCCGCACCGAGACGACCTGCGCCCGCTGCGGCAGCCATCAGGGGCACGTGTTTCCCGACGGTCCGCCGCCCACCGGCCTGCGCTACTGCATCAACTCGGTGGCCTTGGCGTTCGTGGCCGAGGGATCGCCGCTGCCTGATCCTTTGGGGCGCGGCGACGGAAACGCCTGACCTTCGCCGCAATCGAGGCTAAGGTTCACACGGTACAGGAGTAAGGGCCCATGCTGATTTCCGCCCTGATGATGGCCGCAGCGCTGACGGGGACCGATCCCGACGGCGTGGTGGCCACCGCGCCGACGACGCCCGTGACCCTGGACGCCGAGGCGGCCCAGCCTGAAAGCGCTTCGCCGGAAGGCGTCGCCCGGTCGCGCACCCAGACGGGCCTGGCCACCGACCAGCAGATCAACAGCTGGATCGCTGCGCGCGACCCGCACGAGACGCCGTATTCCCGGGGTCGGGTCGAGTCGGTCGACGATCGCAAGATGCACGGCGTGGTGGATGTCGGCCTCGGCACCGGCGGCTATCAGAGCTTCGCGGCGGCGGTGTCGATGCCGCTGGGCGATTCGGGCCGGCTGGACATCAGCGTCAGCCGCGGCCGCAATGACCGTCGCTGGGGCTACTATGATCCCACGCGTTTCGACTACGGCGGCTACATCTTCCCGGACGCGACCCCGCGCGATATCGCGGCCTCGGCCTATGAGGAGCGCGTCGCCCGCCCCGAGGGCCCGCCACGCCTCTGGCCTCGCAGCGAGCCGGATCGCCGGACGCAGTAACGACAAAAGGCCCGATCGAATGATCGGGTCTTTCGCGTTTCAGAGGTGGTGCCGCCGGGGGGAATCGAACCCACGACCTCAGCCTTACCAAGGATGCGCTCTACCACTGAGCTACGGCGGCCTGATCTGAGGAAGCGGCCGTATAGCCAACAGGGGACAAAGGGGGAAGCCCCGAATTCAGGCGCTTGCGGAAAAGTTTCGGGACGGGTCTGATCGAAACATGGACGACGCCGAAACCAACGCCTCGACGCCGGACGCCGCGCCGGCCCCGCCCACGCCCCGGATCGAGCGGGCGCAGAGGCTCGCGGCGGCGCTCAGGGACAATCTGAAGCAGCGCAAGATCGCCCGCATGGCGCCCCGGCCCGCAAGGCCGCGCAACTGAATGTCATCCGCCGGACGCTGACGCGGCCTATCGCAATCGGGGCGGTCCGGGCTAGATAGCCGATCCCCCTCCGCCCCTCGCATGTCGCGTCCGGGGCGGGCCGACAGAGACGACATGGACAGCATCGCCATCCAAGGCGGCGGCCGCCTGAACGGAACCATTCCGGTCAGCGGCGCCAAGAACTCCGCCCTCAAGCTGATGGCCGCCTCCATCCTGACGGATCAGCCGCTGCTGCTGACCAACATGCCGCGCCTGGCGGACACGAAATTCCTCGGCCGGCTGTTGCAGGAGCTGGGCGTCGAGGTCGACGAGCGCGATGGCGCCGACGGCCAGGAGACCCTCTTCCACGCCGGCCGCATCGCCTCGACCTTCGCGCCCTACGATCTGGTGCGGCAGATGAGGGCTTCGTTCAACGTGCTGGGGCCGCTGCTGGCCCGCACCGGCGAGGCCAAGGTCTCGCTGCCGGGCGGCTGCACTATCGGCGCGCGACCGGTCGACCTGCACCTTCAGGCGCTGCAGGCGCTGGGCGCCGAGATCGAACTGGACGAGGGCTATGTCACCGCCCGCGCGCCGAAGGGGCTGCAGGGCGCCGAGATCGAATTCCCGTTTGTCTCGGTCGGGGCCACCGAGCACGCCTTGCTGGCCGCGGTGCTGGCGCGAGGCGTCACGGTGCTCAGGCGGGCGGCGCGCGAGCCGGAGATCGGCGACCTGGCGCGCTGCCTGACGGCCATGGGAGCCAGGATCGAGGGAATCGACACGGATGTGCTGACCATCACCGGCGTGACGTCGCTGGACGGCGCGACCTGGTCGGTCATTCCCGACCGCATCGAGATGGGCTCCTACGCCGTCGCCGCCGCCATGGCGGGCGGCGAGGTGCGGCTGACCAGGGCCCGCCCTGAACTGATGACGGCGCTGAGCGACAAGATGATCCAGGCGGGGGTCGAGGTGACGCCGACGGCCGACGGCGTGATCGTCAAGCGCGATCCGGCCCGGCGGCTTAAGGCGGTCAACGTCGCGACCGAGGTCTATCCGGGCTTCGCCACCGACCTGCAGGCGCAGTTCATGGCCCTGATGACCACGGCGGACGGCGACAGCGTCATCCACGAGAACATCTTCGAAAACCGCTTCATGCACGCGCCCGAGCTGATGCGGCTGGGCGCCGACATCCATGTCCACGCCGGCGAGGCGGTGGTGAAGGGCGTGCCGGTGCTGCACGGGGCCCAGGTCATGGCCACCGACCTGAGGGCCTCGGTCAGCCTGGTGATCGCCGGGCTGGCGGCCGAGGGGGAGACGACGGTCGGACGGGTCTATCATCTGGATCGCGGCTTCGAGCGGCTGGAGGAGAAGCTGGGCGCCTGCGGGGCCGAGATCCGCCGCATCAAGGGCGACGACCATGAGCACTGAGGCGGCCCCGGCGACGGCGGTGGAGGAAGAGGCGATCAAGGCGCCGGTCGAACCCTTGCGCCTGCTGGCCGAGGACGCCGACGACCTGCACATCATCTCGGCGGCGCTGCAGGACGCCATCCTGCGGCCGGTGGACATCGTCTGGGAGACGAACACCCGGACCCTGACCCTGGCCCTGAGCCGGTTCTGCTGGGAATGCGGCGGGACCCGGGTGATGGCCGCGATGCAGTTCGGCGACGTGACGGCGGTCAAGAGCCGCCGCCTGCCGCGCCTGCCCGACAGCGCCCTGGAGCTGCTGGCGATCGACTTCGAACCGGGCGAGGCGCCGGGCGGTCGGATCATCCTGATGTTCGCCGGCGGCGGCGACCTGAGGATCGACGTGGAATGTCTCGACGCCGTGCTGACCGACCTGTCCGAGCGTTGGCCGGCGAAGATGGCCCCGACCCATCTCGAGGGCGAAGACGCGGGTCCGTCGTGAGCGATCACCGGCTCGCCTCGATCGACCTGGACGCCGCGACCCTGCCGTCCGCGACGGCAGAGATCGAGCATGAGCGGCGCGTGGCCATCTTCGATCTGGTCGAGAAGAACAGCTTTGAGCCCATGGGCGCTTCAGGCGGGCCCTACGCCCTGACCCTGTCCCTGGTGGATGGCCGGCTGGCCTTCGATATCGCGGGTCCGGATTTCCACAAGGTCCACGGTCTGTCGCTGACGCCGCTGAACAAGGTGGTGAAGGACTATATCGCCATCTGCGACAGCTATTACGAGGCCCTGCGGGGAACCTCGCCCGGCCAGATCGAGGCCGTCGACATGGGCCGGCGCGGTCTGCACAACGAAGGCGCCGAGGTGCTGAAAGCCCGGCTGGACGGCAAGATCGCCGTCGACCACGAAACCGCCCGGCGGCTGTTCACCTTGGTGACGGCGCTCTACCGGCGGGGGTGAGCTGGGTGAGAAATGCTGGTCAGCAAGTGGTGACCGGGACCGTGGGCCGGTTCTCGTTCTTCGCTCACGCCTACGCTCACCAGCACTCCTCACCCTTCGTCTCGACTACCGCCGCGTTTTCAGGCATTAGGCCCGCTCCTTACGACGCGCGGTTTCGCCCGGCGCGCGTTTCGATTCGTATTCAAGGGCGCGAGAGGCCGCATGGCTAAGGAAGAACTGCTCGAGTTTCCCGGCACCGTCAGCGAACTGCTGCCGAACGCCACCTTCCGGGTGACGCTCGAGAATGACCACGAGATCATCGCCCATACGGCGGGCAAGATGCGTAAGAACCGCATCCGCGTGCTGGCCGGTGACAAGGTCCTGGTCGAGATGACGCCCTACGACCTGACCAAGGGCCGCATCACCTATCGCTTCAAGTAAGGGCGGGCTCGGATGAGCCGTCCTGAACTGGTGCTGGCCTCGGCCAGCCCGCGCCGCATAGAACTGCTGGCGCTGATCGGAATCACGCCCGACCGGGTCGAACCCGCCGACATCGACGAGACGCCGTTCAAGGATGAGACGCCGACGCGTCTCGCCGCGCGTTTGGCCGTGTCCAAGGCCGAGGCCATCGCGGCCGGTGCGCCGAATGCGGTCGTGCTGGCCGCCGACACAGTGGTGGCCGTGGGGCGGCGCCTGCTGGAAAAGCCCGCCGACGACGCCGAGGTTGTCCGGTTCCTGAAATTGCTTTCGGGCCGCAACCACCGGGTCTTCACCGGCGTGGCGGTGACGGCCGGCGTGCGGACCACGCACCGGGTGGTCGACACCCGCGTCTCCGTCAAGGTTCTGTCCGACGCCGAGATCGCCGCCTACGTCGCCTCGGGCGAATGGAGGGGTAAGGCCGGAGGCTATGGAATCCAGGGCCGGGCCGGGGCCTTCGTGACCCGACTGGTCGGCAGCTATCCGGCGGTGATGGGCCTGCCGCTGTTCGAGACCGTCAACCTGCTGGCCGGGGCCGGGTACCGAGCCTCGTGAGCGGGATGGAGGCCTTTCTGGACGCGGCCCCGGGCGAGACCCGGGGCGTGCTCGTCTGGAACGGCCGGTTCGAGCGGCTTTTCATCCACAGGGACGGGGACATCGCCCAGCACCGACTGGGCGCACGGTCCATCGGCCGGGTCGCGGCCGTGGGCGCGGGCCTGCGCGGCGCCTTCATCGATCTGGGGGCGCGCGAACCGTTCGGCTTCCTGCCGCTGAAGAAGGCCGAACGGATGATCGTCGGTCAGAAGGTCGAGGTCGAGGTCTCGGCCGAGCCTCGCGACCATAAAGGTCCGGCCCTGCGCCTGATCGGGGCGGGGGAGGGGGAGCCGCGTTTGCTGGCTCCGGGTCCGATGATGGCGGATATCCTGGCGCGATTGGCGCCCGGCGTAGAGGCCCGCACCGGCGCGGCGGCGATGCGAGCGGCGCACGAGGCCGAGGAGGAGGCGCTGGCCCCCGGCGGCCTGTTCGCTCATCTGGGCGTCGGTCTTGCGGTCGAACGAACCCGGGCCCTGGTGGCGGTGGACATCGATCATGCCGCCGCCCCGGGTCGCGACGGGGTCCGGGACAAGGCGCGCGCGAATCGCGAGGGGCTGATGCAGGCCGCGCGGTTGATCCGACTCAAGAACTGGGGCGGTCTGGTCGCGATTGATCTGGTCGGCGTGGGTCATGACGGCGCGGCGACCACGGCGATGGCCCGGGCGGCCTTCGCGGACGAGGCGGAGGCCGTCATCGGTCCGGTGAACCGGTTCGGGGTGCTGATGCTGTCGCTGCCCTGGCGTGGGACGCCGATTGAAGAGCGGCTGCTGGGTCCCGACGGCCGCCCGACGGCGGAGACCCGGGCTCACGACGCGCTGCGACAGCTTCGGCTGGCGTTGGCGACGGACACCCGGGCGCCGTGGCTGACGCTGCACTGCGCACCGGACGAGGCGGCGGGGGCCGCCGCCTGGGTCGAAACCCTCGGCCCCCGGGCGCGACTGAAGGCCGATCCGGACGTTCCGCCGGGCGACGCTCGAATAGAGGAAGCGTGAATCATGGCGACCTGCGCCGTCTGCCGCCGCCAGCCGTCGGACCCGAAATACAAACCCTTCTGCTCCAAGCGCTGCGCCGACCTGGATCTGCAGCGCTGGTTCACGGGCGGCTACGCCATACCAGTGCGCGATGACGAGCCCACGGACGACGACGGCGAAGGCCCCGCGCGGCAAGACTGACGAGACCGCTGGACACCCAAAGTCGGCTCGCTTATAGACCCCGCTCCCTCGCTTCTAAGCGTGCGCCTGGGTAGCTCAGTTGGTAGAGCAGTGGATTGAAAATCCACGTGTCGGTGGTTCGAATCCGCCCCCAGGCACCATCGCCCTTCCCGAACCGGGAATTCGGCGTCCGTACATCATGAAAATGTCGCTTTCGGCCTGAATCTTCGGGATCGAACGCGCTTGCTCCCCCCCAAGGGGAAAAGCGCCGTTGCGCACTTGACGCTCTGGTATGCGTTCGCCAAAGGAGCTTGACCGCTTTCCTTTGCGAGCGGCCGGCGGGCGACTGGAAACCGTTTTCCACCGACCGTCGCCACCGCCCCGGAAGCCTTAGGCAACCGGAAGCGTCAGGAGGCGTTCCGCTGAACAGGGGTCCATTGGGGACCTGCTAGGCGGGCGAGATATTCATCGGGGTTCGGGCAGTCGCCCGTGCTCCTCAGGGTTCCACCTGTCAGACCAAAGCAGGAACTGGCGAAAGATGCTCGATATGAAGAAGACCAACATCCTCCTGGCCCTGGCCGGCGCCGCCGCCCTGATGGCCAGCTCGCCGGTCCTCGCGCAGGACACTGCGGCGCCTGCCGCTTCGGCGCCCGCCGCGGCGGCTCCGGCCGCCGCTCCCGCGGCCGTCGACACCAACGCCGACCCCGTCACCGTGGCTGACGCCGCCACGGGCGGTCACAAGGGTGGCGGCATCACCCCGATCTCGATGTTCATGGGCGCGACCCCGGTCGTTAAGGTCGTGATGACCGGCCTGCTGCTGGCCTCGATCTTCTCGTGGACCCTGCTGCTGATCAAACTGTTCGAGTTCGGCGGCCTGAACCGCAAGACCGACAACTTCCTCGAAGCCTTCCGCGGCACCCGCACCATCGCGGACATGCGTCGCGTGGCGACGGCGGACGAGTTCGACGGTAATCCGCTGGCCGATATGGCCGCCGCAGCGACCGACGAAATCGAACTGTCGCGCCAGGCGGGCCTCTCGGTCACCGGCGATCACGCCGACTCGGCCCTGATGCGCGCCCAGCAAGCCGTCGCCGCCGTTCAGGCCGGCCTGGCCAAGCGCCTGTCGGGCGGCCAGCAGTTCCTCGCTTCGGTGGGTTCGACCGGTCCGTTCATCGGCCTGTTCGGCACCGTGTACGGCATCATGAACTCGTTCATCGGGATCGCGGAATCGAACACGACCAACCTGGCTGCCGTGGCCCCGGGTATCTCGGAAGCCCTGCTCGCCACCGGCATCGGCCTGTTCGCGGCCATCCCGGCGGTTATCTTCTACAACTACTTCAACACCCGCATCGCGGCCTACGGCACCCGTTCGGACGGCTTCTCGGCCGAGCTGATCAACGCCATCTCGCGTAACCTCGACAAGGGGGCCTAACTAGATGGCCGCCAAACTTTCAGGCGGCGGCGGCGGCAAATACGCCATTGAGCAGAACAGCGAAATCAACGTCACGCCTTTCGTCGATATCATGCTGGTTCTGCTCATCATCTTCATGGTGGCGGCCCCGCTCGCAACACCCTCGGTGGAGCTCAAGCTTCCCACCGCGGTCGCCAAGCCCGGCGTCAGCCCGCCGAAGCCGTTCTACATCTCCATCCAGGGTGACGGCGACGTCTTCCTGGGCGACCAGAAGATGCAGGGCGGCGCCTCGGAAGTGGGGGGTGTTCTCACCTCCCAGATCGGCAATCGGGACCCGCAGGAAGAGCGGATTTACATCCGCGCTGACCAGACCACGCGCTACGGCGACTTCATGCAGGTCATGAATTCGCTGCAGGACAACCAGTTCTACAGCGTCGCCCTGGTCGGCGAAGATAACTCGAAGCGGTGAGGTGGTAGATGACAGACGTTGAGTACCACCGTTCTCGCTACGACGCGCCGAAGACCAAGGGCTTCCTTGGGGTTTCGACGCCGGTTCTGATCGGCAGCCTGCTGTTCGTCATCGTCTTGTTCGCGATCCTGCTGTTCTACGTTCAGCAGGCCAAGTTCAAGCTGAAGCCCGTTGTGCAGGAAGAGGATGTGACGAAGGTGGACCTCATTCCGCCGCCGCCGCCGCCGCCGCCGCCGCCCCCGCCGCCCCCCCCGCCGGACGTTCCTCCGCCGCCGAAGCTGCAGGTGCGCGTTCCGGCTCCGGTGACCACGGTCACGCCGCCGCCGCCGGTCATGATCCAGCCGACGCCCAAGGCAGATCGGGTGGAGTACACCGCTCCGCCGGTGAACATCCCTGGACCGCCGCCTCCGCCGGCCCCGGCCGCGCCGCCCCGGCCTCCCATCGTGACGCAGGTCACCTGGGGTCGTCAGCCTCAGCCGGAGTTCCCCGATAGGGCTCAGGCGAGGAATATCGAAAGCGGTTCGGTCACCCTGCTGTGCACCGTTCAGGCGAACGGCGCTGCAAGCAACTGCAGCATCGTTTCGGAAGATCCCACGGGGGCGGGTTTCGGCCAAGCCGCGTTGAGTTCGATGCGGTCCGCCCGGTTCTCGCCGCAGACTGTCAACGGGGTCGCCCAAGGCGGGCAAGCCCGCTTCACGGTCCGGTTCCGTCTCGGTAACTAACCTTTCCGGTCTTGAGGAAACGCTCCGTGGTTCGCCACGGAGCGTTTTCTTTTGTCCCCGCGCCGGTCCGGCTTGATCGGGCCGACCTGTCCCGCTAGACAACGCCCCTCGCGAGATAGCGCCGCCTTAGCTCAGTTGGTTAGAGCGCCGGTTTGTGGAACCGGAGGTCCTCAGTTCAAGCCTGAGAGGCGGTACCATCTCCGACGATCCGGCGGAGACGGTCATGACCGATGAACTCCCGATCTGGGATCCCGGACAATACAGCCGTTTTGAAGCCGAACGTGACCGCGCCGCGCTGGATCTGCTGCTGCGCCTGCCGTCGGATCTTGATCCTGAGGAGATCTGGGACCTGGGCTGCGGCGCGGGACAGCACGCGGCCCTGCTGAAACGCCGACATCCCCACGCCTGCGTGCATGGTCTGGACTCCAGCGAGGCCATGCTGGATCAGGCGAGGGCGCTGGACGCCGAGGTGGACTGGCGCCGCGGCGACATCGCGAGCTGGACGCCCGGAGCCCCGGTCGATCTGATCCTCGCCAACGCCTCGCTGCAGTGGCTGCCGGACCATGCGACCCTGTTGCGCCGCCTGACCGCCGCCCTGGCGCCGGGCGGCGTCCTCGCCGTCCAGATGCCTGTGGCGCACGAAACCGTCCACCATACCCTGATGCGCACCGTGGCCGGCGAAGGCCCTTGGGCGGCTCTGCTGGCGGGCGTCGAGACGATCCCGCCCCTGCTGGCCGCAGACGCCTATTACGCTATCCTGGCCGAAGCATGCGACCCGGTCGACGTCTGGGCGACGACCTATCTGCACGCTCTGAATGGCGCGGAGGCGGTGCTGGAATGGGTCAAGGGTACGGCGCTGAGGCCCTACCTGACCGCTCTGGACGACGATCCGGTTATGCGGGCGGACTATCTTTCGACGCTCGCCGCGCGCCTCGCCGAGGCTTTTCCGCGCCGGGCCGACGGGACGACCCTGCTGCCGTTCCCGCGTCTGTTCCTGGTGGCGCGGCGCCGCTGACGCGCTGGCGGCGACGCAGGGCGGTGACCGGCCCCTCGACCTTCGACAGGGCCTCGCGCATGGCGTCATAGCCGACGGCGACAACGGGATCGAAGGCCTTCCAGTCTCGGATGTCGGCGCTCTCGGGCTCTGGCTGGACCAACAGGTCGGTGGCGGCGCGGCTGGCCTCGAGGTCGGCGTCGGTTGTCAGGGTGGCCGAGCGCATCAGGATCGAGACGATCGGCGGACCGCGACGCCAGGCCCCGGTGGCCAACAGTCGCCAGATCGAGGGCGGGTGCTCGATGATATCGGGGTCCACGCCGCGCGCCTGGGACATATCGACCCCGATCACGGGACCCGGGTTCATCTGGCGCATGACCTCGGCGGGAAAATTCTTCAGCACAGCGCCGTCGACCAGCCCCTGGCCGTCGATGACCACCGGCGGCATGAGGCCGGGGATGGAGATGGAGGCGCGCATGGCCTGTCGCATCAGGCCACGACGGTGGATCTCGATCTTGCCGGTGGTCAGGTTGGTCGAGACGGCGAAGAAGGGCCGGACCGTGTCGGCCAGGTCGACGTCGCCATAGGCTTCCTCCAGCAGCCGGGCCACCTTGCCGGCGCGGGTCATGGCCAGCATGGGGAAGGCAAGATCGGAAAGCGGATCGGATTCGACGAAGGCATGGCGGATGCGCGCCTCCAGCTCGTCCTGGGTCCAGCCCAGGGCCGGGCCGGCGGCGACCACGGCTCCCATCGAAGACCCGCCGACGAAGTCGATGGGCACGCCCGCCTCGCCCAGCGCCCGCAGGGCGCCGATATGGGCATAGGCGCGGGCGCCGCCGCCGGACAGGACCACGCCGACGGAACTGCCGGTGATGACGCGGGCGATGCGGTCGGCGTCGGCCTGGTCGCCCTCGACGGCCTGGAACCAGCGACCCGGCTGGATGGCGTCGACCCAGACCGCGGTGTTGGCCGGGCGGGTCATCCGGGCGTGGCGCAGCAGGATCAGGTCGGTCCGGCGCTGGGCGTCCAGCACCCCGGCGTGGGGCATGGGCCGATTGGGCGGGGCCATGATTCCCGTGCCGATGACGAACAGCCGGTCGACCTGGCGCGCGCAGAGCCCGGCCCAGGCCTGTTCGTCCGCCTCGGCGACATAGAGGACGTAGTCGTGGGCGTCCTCGACGCGGCTGAACCACTCCGCGGCCGAGGTCAGGGCCGAATGGTCGATGACCTGGCAGGTGAAACCGTCGGCCTCGATGGCGGCGGCGATGCGCTCGACGAAGGCGCGGATGGGTCGTGGCCGCGCCGACAGGAAGCCGAACACGCTGGGTTCCCCGCCGCCCGAGGCGCGGTCGCGGGCCCGCTTGATCATCAGCCGGGCCAGTTCGACCATCAGGTCGGGCTCTGACCGGGCGGCCTCGAAGAAGGTCTCGCGCGGCAGGGCCACCACTTCGGAATCGCGCAGGGCGACGACGTCGGCGGTGTGGACGGTGCCGGCCAGCATGGCCATTTCGCCCGCCGGTTCGCCGGGCCGGATGACGCCGACGAACTGGGGCGGCTGGTCGTTATGCTCGCGGCGGAAGACGCCGAGACGCCCGGTGCGCAGCAGATAGAGGGTGTCGGCCTCGTCGCCCTCGGTGAACAGCGGCTCGCCGCCGGTGAGGGCGAACCAGCTGGCCTGGGTGTGTTTACCGCCTTCGAAGATGCGCTGAAGAGCGTCTTCCAACCGGTCGGAGCGGACAGGGGCCATGGACGAAGCTTAGACGGAGTCGGCCGCCAGGATAGAGGCGCCGCACGCCCGGGTCCGCGAGGTCAGAAGGGCAGGGCGGCGCGGCCGCGCAGGATGGCCTCGGCCTCGGCCGTGTGCCCGCCGCCGGATCGATCGTGCAGGACCAGCGGCGGCAGCAGGCGCAACGGCGCCTTGCCGGTCTTGATCGCCTGCACCAGCACCCGCTTGGCCGGTTCGTCCGCATACGGATGGATCGGTCGGATGGCGAATGAGCCGGCGGTCTCGCCCAGCAGGGCCATCAGATCGGCCAGCCGGTCGGCGCGGTGGATGACGACGATCCGCCCGCCCTCGCGCACGGCCTTGAGCAGGAAACGGGTCCAGGCGGCCAGTCCGTCGTCGGCCATCCAGGCGTCGCGCTTGCCCGCCGCCGGCGCGCGCAGGGCCGAGGCGTCGTCGAAGAAGGGCGGATTGCTGACCGCCCAGTCGAACACCGGCCGGTCCAGCGCGCGAAAGCCGGCAGCCACGTCTCCAGTCAGGACATCCGCGTCAGCGCCGTTGAGCGTTGTATTCTCACGAGCGAGGGCGGCCATGGCCGGATCGCGTTCCACCCCCGTCAGAGCTACGCCCGGGCGGCGAGCGGCGAT
>JBBRFV010000002.1:0-26236 GCA_038241335.1 Caulobacterales bacterium
CGATCAACCTCGACAATCCCGAGCACGAGACGCCGCTGAACATGGTCAAGGACAAGGGCCGGCCGATGGAGATCGATGTCGCGATGTCCAACAGCTTCGGCTTCGGCGGCACCAACGCCAGCGTCATCTTCCGCAAGGTGGACTGACATGACCAGGGACGACCGGGGGGCGGGGGCCCCGAAGTCCGGCCGAACGACGGCGCTGCTGGCGGCGACGGCCACCTTCAGCCTGTTCCTGATTGCCGCCATCGTGGCGACGTGGAGCGTTTTCTACGCACCGGGGCCGACTGCCGCCCAGGGTCCGACGACCATCGTCACCCTGCCGAGCGGAGCCGGCGTCAGCGCCATCGCCGCCCAGCTGAAGTCGGCGGGCGTGATCCGCTCGACCGACATGTTCAAGGCCGCCGCCACCCTGACCGGGGCCGACCGGCGACTGCGGGCCGGCGAGTACGAGGTGCCGTCCAGGGCGTCGCTGCGTTCGGTGCTGATCCTGCTGGTCGACGGCCGGGTGGTGCGCCATTTCGTGACCCTGCCGGAGGGCTGGTCGTCGCTGCAGGCCGTGGACATCCTGATGCGTCAGGTGGTGTTGACCGGCGCGGTCGATCCGATCCCGGAAGAGGGCACGCTATGGCCCGACACCTATGAGGTGGCGCGCGGCGACACCCGCGCCTCGGTGATCGCCCGCATGCAGCGCGCCCGCAACGAGAATCTGGCTCAACTGTGGGCCCGGCGCGGTCCCAACAGCGTGGTGCGATCGCCGGAGGAGGCCGTCATCCTGGCCTCGATCGTCGAGAAGGAGACGGGTGTGGCCAGCGAACGCCCCCGCGTCGCCGCCATCTTCAGCAACCGGCTGCGCGCCGGCATGCGGCTGGAGAGCGACCCGACCATCATCTATGGCCTGACCAGGGGTCGGCCGCTGGATCATGGCATCCGCCGCTCGGAGCTGGATCGACAGACGCCCTGGAACACCTATCAGATCGACGGCCTGCCCCCGACGCCGATCGCCAATCCGGGCGAGGCGTCGATCGCGGCGGTGCTGAACCCGCCCCGCAACAACGACCTGTTCTTCGTGGCCAACGGCAGGGGCGGCAGCGATTTCGCCGCCAGTTATGCGGACCACGCCGCCAACGTCGAACGCTACCGCGAGGTCGAACGCCAGCGCGCCGCCGCCGACGCCTCGACGGCCGGGACCGCGGCGCCCGCCGGCGTGGTCGCGCCGCCGGGCGCCAAGGTGATCACCATTCCCCAGACGGCGCCGGCCCGATGAGTGCCCTGTCGGGCATGACCGGCTTCGGCCGGGCGGACGGGGCGCTCGCCGTCGAAGGCGGGGGCGACTGGACCTGGTCGGTCGAGGCGCGCTCGGTCAACGGTCGCAACCTCGAGGTCCGCTTCCGCGGCCCGCCCGGTTTCGACAGCCTTGAACGGCTGGCCAAGGCTGCGGCGCAGACCCGCCTGAACCGGGGTCAGGTCACGCTGGGCGTGCAGGCCAAGAAGGCCGAGGTCGGAGCCGGGGCTCTCAAGGTCAATGAGGCCATCCTGGCTCGCTACCTGGTGCTGGCCAACCAGTTGGCCGAGGAGGGGGCGACCCCGCCGTCGGCCGACGGCCTGCTGGCCTTGCGCGGGGTGCTGGAGCTGCCCGAGGACGAGGACGCCGCCGGGATGCGCGCCGCCGTCGAAAGCGCCATGGCCGTCACCGTCGAACAGGCGCTGGACGCCCTGAAGCTGTCGCGCGAACGCGAGGGCGAACAGCTTCTGCCGGTGATCGCCGGCTTCACCGACCGCATCGAGGCCCTGGTCGCCTCCGCCGAGGCCGGGGCCGCGGCCCAGGTCGAGGCCATCCGCGAGCGGTTCTCTCGCCGCATGACCGAACTGGCGCCGGACGCCCCGGGCCTGGCCGATCGCATCTATCTGGAGGCGGCCGCGCTGGCGACCAAGGCGGATGTGCGCGAGGAGCTGGATCGGCTGACGGCCCATGTCGCCTCGGCCCGCACCCTGTTGCAGCAACCCCCCGCCGGCCGGAAACTCGACTTCCTGATGCAGGAATTCATGAGAGAGGCGAACACCCTCTGCTCGAAATCGGCTACGACGCCGCTGACCGGAATCGGCCTCGAGCTGAAGGCGGTCATCGAGCAGTTGCGCGAACAGGTCCAGAATGTCGAATAACCGTAGCCCCCGTCGGGGCGTCCTCCTGATCGTCGCCAGTCCCTCGGGGGCGGGCAAGACCAGCCTGTGCCGCCGCCTGATGGCCGACCACGGCGGCCTCGAACTGTCCGTCTCCATGACCACGCGGGGCATTCGCCCGGGCGAGGTCGCCGACCGCGATTATCATTTCGTCGATGACGCAGAATTCCAGCGCCTGATCGACGCCGACGCCTTCCTCGAGTGGGCCGATGTGCACGGGTCGCGCTACGGTTCGCCGCGCGGCCCGATTGACGCCGCCCTGGCCGACGGCCGTGACGTCCTGTTCGACATCGACTGGCAGGGTGCGCGCGACATCGCGGCCAAATGCCCGGAGGACGCCGTGCGCGTCTTCATCCTGCCGCCCAGCCTCGAAGAGCTGCGCCGGCGGCTGGAGACCCGTTCGCAGGACGCCCCCGAGGTGATCGAGCGCCGCATCGCCAACGCCAAGGGCGAGATCGAGCACTGCGACATGTTCGACTATGTGTTCGTCAACGACGACTTCGACCGGTCCTACGCCGAATTGGCGCACATCTATCACGCCGAGCGCTCCAAGCGGTTCCGCAACACCTGGGTGGCGGACTATCGCGACGGCCTGCTGGGCGAGGACGTCTGAGCCTGCCGCGGAGGCGCGCATGAGGGCGAGACAGGGCGCGAAGCCCGCATGGGGGCGGCTGGCGATCTACGGCGGCCTGCTCGCGGCCGGGGCGCTGACGCTGCAGTGGCTCGACTATCAGCGCATGGCCCGGGTTCACGCGGGCGACATCTACGTCTTTCTGGTCGCGGCAGGCTTTCTGGGCCTGGGCGTTTTCGTCGGCGCCCGGCTGTTCGGCCGCCGGGCCAGCCCGCCCGGCGAGGGCAATCCACGGGCGCAGGCGGCGCTGGGCATCAGCGCGCGCGAGATGGCGGTGCTGAAAGAGATCGCGGCGGGCCGGTCGAACAAGGAGATCGCGGCGCGACTCGATGTGTCTCCCAACACCATCAAGACCCATGTCGCGCGGCTGTTCGAGAAGCTGGAGGCCCGGCGGCGAACCGATGCGGTCAACCGGGCGCGCGAACTGGGTCTGGTGCCGTAGCCGGCTGAATTCGGCGCTTCTTGCGGGTGATTTCGCCGGAATCACCCTTTCGGGCGATTGCCGGAGCTCCGTATGGCTGTCCTTCTGTGCGCCTGGCATCCAGGGGGAGAGCAGGATGAAACGCATACTGGGCTACGGCCTCATCGCCGGACTGATCGCGGGCATTCCGCTCTCGGGCATGACCATTCTGATGAAGGACCATGGGTCCGGCAGCATGGTCATCGGCTATCTGACCATGCTGATTGCGCTGAGCACGGTGTTCATCGCCATCAAGCGGCGGCGAGACATCGACCAGGGCGGGGTGATCCGCTTCTGGCCGGCGTTCGGCATGGGTATAGGCATCAGCCTTGTCGCGGCCGTGTTCTACGTCGCCGCTTGGGAGATCACCCAGGCGATGACCCACATGGACTTCGCCGCCGACTACGGCCGCGCGATGCTGGAGCAGGCGCGGGCCCGGGGCGCGTCGCCAGCCGAGATGAAGGCGATGAGCGCGGAGATGGAGGGCTGGGCCGAGATCTACGCCAATCCACTGCTGCGCTGGGGGATTACGGCGACGGAAATCCTGCCGGTCGGCCTGCTGGTGTCGCTGATCTCGGCCGCGTTACTGCGGAACAGCCGTTTCATGCCGGCCCGCGCCTGACGACGGGGGGCGCAACCGTTCGCCGTTGTCACGCCTTCTCATTGCAGGTCTGTGGTGAAGGGTAGTGCGATGCGGTGGAGTCCCGGAGCGATCATGGCGTCCGCCGTCGGGGTGGCGATCGTCGGCGGGACGCTGGGGATGGCCATGACGGGCGGCGGCCGCCCGGGCGGCGACGCAGGGCCGCGCGTTAACATCGCCCTCTTCACGCCCCCCGATCGGCCGGCGCCGGCCGCGGGATCGGTGATGGACGTCGGTCCGCTGGTGGACGGCTATGAACACCACCCGATCGTCCAGCCGGCCGCAGCGTGGGACGAGCCCGGCGCGACCGCCTATCTGCCGGAAGACGATGAGCCCATCTACGACCCGCCCGTGCGCCACTGGCGTTCGGATCCCGGCCCGCCGCCCGAGCCGGTGGAGGTCACCGACGCTGTGCCAGAAGGCCGGCCCCTGTCGTTCGGCTTCGACCGGCGACTACCGGATTTCGTGGCGGCGCGGCGGGCGAGGCGCGCTGCTATGGAAGCGGAAGCGGAAGCGGACGCGGACGCGGAGTCCGGGCCGGAGTCTCCCGCTCGCGCGCCCGAGCGGATCGACCCCCGGGCTATCCGCTCGTCGGACATGTTCTACTGAAGTGCGGCCGCCAGCCGCAGGAAGCCGGCGATGTCCACCGTCTCGGCCCGCACATCGGCCTCTATGCCGGCCGCTTCGCACAGGGTCGCGCCCCCCAGTTGTTTCAGACTTGAGCGCAGCATCTTGCGGCGCTGGCCGAAGGCGGCGGCGCTGACGCGCTCCAGCCTGTTCAGCATGGCGCGATCCGGGCGGTCGGCGCGGGGCGTCAGATGGACCACGGCCGAGGCCACCTTGGGCGGCGGGGTGAAGGCGGCGGCGGGCAGGTGCAGGACGAGGCGGGCGTCGCAAACGGCCTGGCTGATCACCGCCAGCCGGCCGTAGGCGTCGTCGCCCGGCCCGGCGACGATCCGCTCGGCCACCTCCTTCTGGAACATCAGCGTCAGGGCGTGCGGCGTCCAGGACCCCGTCAACCATTTGATCAGCAGCGGCGTGCCGACGTTGTAGGGCAGGTTGGACACCACATGCGCAGGGCCGTCGACCAGCTCAGCCTCGCGCACCTTGAGCGCATCGCCCTCGACGATGACGAGGCGGCCGGAGCCGTCATCAAGTTCGGACAGCAGGGGCAGGAAGCGCGGGTCTTTCTCGACCAGGACCACCTTGCCCGCGTCGCTCTCCAGCAGCGCCCGTGTCAGACCGCCGGGGCCCGGGCCGACCTCGATCACGGCGCGGCCCTCGAACGGCCCGGCCAGACGCACGATCTTTCGCGTGACGTTGAGGTCGAGCAGGAAATGCTGGCCGAAGCTCTTCTTCGCCAGCAGGCCGTGGGCGTCGAGAGATTCGCGAAGGGAGGGAAGGTCGGTCACCGGCGCTGCTTAGCCTGGCGAGCGCGCCGCCGCCATCTCCCCCGCCAGTCGCACCGCCGCGATCAGGCTGTCGGGCCGGGCGATTCCCTTGCCGGCGATGTCGAAACCGGTGCCGTGGTCGGGCGAGGTGCGGACAATGGGCAGGCCGAGGGTGGCGTTGACCCCGCCCCAGAAGTCCAGCGTCTTGACCGGGATCAGGGCCTGATCGTGATACAGACACAGGACTGCGTCATAGGTCGCGCGCGCCTCGTCATGGAACAGGGTGTCAGCGGGACGCGGGTCGGTGATCGCGATGCCCTCGGCGCGCAGGCGGGCGACGGCGGGGGCCAGGATCTCGATCTCCTCCCGTCCCAGAGCGCCGCCTTCGCCGGCGTGGGGGTTGAGGGCCGCCAGCGCCAGCCGGGGCGCGGCGAGGCCGAAGTCGCGGTGCAGCGCCTCGTGAACCACGCGAGCGGTGCGGCAGACCCGATCGACGGTGATCAGCTCGGGAACCTCGGTCAGGGGGGCGTGGATGGTCACCAGACAGGCGCGCAGGTCCCTGGCGGTGAGCATCATCACCGGACCGCGCGTGCCGCTGAACGGCGCGTCGGCGGTCAGTTCGGCGAGAAATTCGGTGTGGCCGGGAAATCGGAATCCGGAGGCGTAGAGCGGGGCCTTGGCGATGGGGGCGGTGACGATGCCGCTGGCTTCGCCGGACAGGACCAGGCCGACGGCCTGTTCAATCCAGTCGGCGACGGCTCCGGCGTTGGCGGGTTCCGGACGGCCAGGAACGACGGTGGCGGGCAGGGGATGATGCAGGACCGGGACGCCGCGGCCGAACACGCCGGCGGCCTCGCCCATGTGCGGGATTTCCACGACCGGCCCGCCCTGGGCGCGCAACAGGTCGGCGTCGCCGACGACGGCGAACACGGGGCCCGTATCCTTCAGCGAGGCCCAGGCGGCGGCGATGATTTCCGGGCCTATGCCCGCCGGTTCGCCCATCGACAGGGCCAGGGGCCTGTCGGGGGCGGTCGGCATTACTTCATCTCGATGAGGGAGTCGCGGCGAAGCTCGAGCATGTAGCGCTTCGCAAGGCTGGCGAGATTGGTGCGGTAGAGCTCGACCTCGACGCGATTGAAGTTGGGCGCATCGGGCCCGCCCGTGCGACGGCCGCAGACCGCCAGAAGGTGGACGCCCAGCGGCGTGCGCACCGGGGAACTGATGCTGCCGATGTCAGCCGAGCGCGCGATCTGCTGGAACTGCGGCGCCAGGTTGGAGACGTCGCTCTCGCCCAGATCGGAGCCGAGCAGACCCGTTTCCGAGGTGGCGCGGGCCAGCATGTTGTCGCAGGTCAACTGGGGCCGGATGGACTCCAGCCGCGCACCGGCGGCGGCGACTTCAGCATCCGTCGCGGTCTCGGGCAGCTCGACCATGACTTGCTTTATCTGCACCAGATTGGTCGCCGCGCCGTCACGCTTGTCCCGCATGTAGATGATGTAGACGCCGCCCTCGACCGGGATCGGTCGCGACAGGTCGCCGACGTTCAACTGGTCGAAAGCCTGCTGAACGGCCGGCGGCACGGTGCCCTCGACCACCCAGCCGGCGTCGCCGGGGACACGGGCCGACGCGGATGGAGCGGAGGAGAACTGCTGGGCCACGGCCTGGAACGGCGCGCCGGCGACCATCTGCTGCACCAGCTGATTGGCGCCGCTGATGGCGGCCTGCTGACCGCCGACGCGGGCGGCTTCGATATAAATCTCACCGATCAGATACTGCTTCTTGGAAGCAGATTCCGACAGCTGGCGCATCTTCTGCTCGACCGCGGCGCGGGTCGGGCGGGCACGGCTCTGGAAGCGGCCGCCGACCAGCTGTTGCCAGCCGATCTGTGTGCGGAGCTGCCCGCGAAGGAAGTCCGGACGGATGCCGCCGCGTTCGAGAAACTGGAGGTAGTTCTCGGGGGTGGTCTGGGCGTCCTCGGCGAGGGCCGCGACCTCGCGGTTGACCTCTTCGTCCTGGACCCTGAGGTCCTTGTAGTTGAGGATCTCGTGGGCCTGGAGGCGCTCTTCGATGAGCGCCTGGAGGGATTGCTGCTGGATGGCGGGGATTGTCTCGTCAGTCGGCTGGACGCGGGTCTGGGCGATCAGCAACAGCATCCGTTGGCGCAGATCGTAGCCGGTGATCGGCTGGTCGCCCACCCAGGCGAGGACCCCGTCGGCCATGACGAACTGCGGCTCGGACAACGCCGTGCGCGGGGCGGCCTCATTGGCCGGGTTCAACGGGCCGGCGGAGACGCCGGCGGGTTGGCCGGCGGGCGGCTGCGGCTGGGGAGGGGGCGTCTGTGCGACAGCCGAACCGGTCAGCAGGGCGGCGATGGCCACGCCCGTCAAATAACGCTTGAAACGCATCTCAGTCCTGATTCCTTAACGGCGCCCGGCACGGTTCGCGGCCCGGAAAAACGCAGCCCGCGCCCCCGAGTCGCGCGGCCGTCAGCGCCCTTCGCTCCGTCCATAGCCTGTACCGCCGAAAGTGGCGAGGTTTAGGCGTACGTAGACCCCTTCGGACGGGCCGGTGGGGCGAACGCGGGTGTTATCGCGCCGCCAGCCCAGCTCGAACCGGAAACAATCGTCGTCGAACAGCAACCCGACCTCGGACCGTGTGATGATGTTTCGCTCCAGATCGACGACGCCCGTGGCCGCAACGCCCCAGTTTCCGTAGACGAATTGCTGGCCGGCCAGCTGGACGAACTCGTAGTTGCGGTTGTTAGGCCCGCCCAGCGGGTCGGAGCGGTCGATGATGTAGCTGACGGTGGCCAGGTTGCGGCGGCCCCAGCGGCCGTCGACGGCGGCCTCGGCCCGGCGGATATTGCCTGAGGAGTCGAGCGTGGCGTGGCCCCAGCCGCGAATGCGGTCGGACGGCGAGAAACTGCCCTGAACGACCCAGTCGGAGGTCTGCGAGGCGAGGCCCGTCGGGTCGTAGAGACTGGCGGGTGCATCAGGCACGGGCGCGAGGAAGGCCGGTTCCTCCCGGTCGCGGGTGCTGCGGCCGATAAACAAACTCGCTTGGCGGCCGGCTTCCCAGCGTACGGTCATGCGCCCCCCGGCGGTGAAGCGGAAGCCGCCCTCGTAGAGGTCGTAGCCGGGGAACCGATCAGTGCGGAACAGAGAACTCTCGTCCAGCTCCAGGGTCTCGGAGTCCTCGTTGGGGATGCGGGGATCGAGATCGGCCCGGGTCGAAAGGGACAGCTGGGCCATCGGCTCCAGGATGATGTCGGCGTCGCCGAACCGGCGGATCAGGGGATAGGCCACATCGACGCCGGCGGTGGCGCGCCCGCGAGTGATCGCCTCTTCCTCGAGCCCGAGCGCGGGGGGCAGATCGCTCACCGAATAGGCGTCCCCGCGTACGTCGACGAAAGGCTCCCAGCGAATCCCCATACGGGTGGTGATGGCGCGGCGCCATTCGGCCTGACCCGAGATACGGCGGCTGTCGACGCCGGGAAGGCCGGGAGTCGGGCCGGTGGGGATGGCCCCCGGACGCAGCACCGGGCTGCCGACGAAGCTGTCGCGATAGAGGGAGACCGCCGAGCCGCGCAGGCGCAGGCGGCCGCCGAGGACGGGGCCGCCCGGCTCCCAACGCGCCTCGATCAGCGGCGCGACCAGCGGCAGGTCGCCATCGTTCTCGAACACGTTCAGCGCGGGGGTCACGAAGTCGAAGGTCTTCACCCGCAGGCTCTGCAGGCCGAAGGCGGCGACCGAGAGATAGGACCGGGCGGTTTGCCGCTCGGCGTAGACCTGGCTGATCAGCCTGCGCTGGTCGCCGTAGTAGAGGCCGTTGTCCTGATAGGGATCGCGGATGTCGTACCGGTCGAACAGCGTCTTGTCGGAGACCCGTTCGGCGGTGAAGCCAAAGCGCCAGGGGCCGGCCAGGTCATACCGGCCGTAGCCGAGGAAATAGCTGCGGCTGGTGCGGTCGCCGAAATGGACATTGCTCTCGGCGTCGCCGTCCCCATTGAGGTCAAAGTCGCCGAAATTGCGCTCGTAGGTATAGCCGCCGCGGGCCACCATCAGCCCGTCGGAGAAGCGGCGGCGCCACTGGAGGTTCAGCATGGGCGCCACCCGGGTGTTGAACTGGGGGCTGATCAACCAGTCCTCGGAGGGCGAGATCACGCGGAGGTAGGGCATCTCGAGGTTGACGCCCCGACCCTGGTCGTAGTTCGGAATCGGCACGAGGAAGCCCGAGGCGCGCTGCACTGTCGGGTCGGGGTGCGAGAAGAACGGAAGGTAGAAGACCGGCACGCCGCCGACGCGGAAGATGGCGTTGCGGTAGAGCACCGCGCGCAGGGTTTCGTCCTGGACCACTTTCTCGGCCTGGATCGAGATGCTGGGCTCACGCGCGCTGCCGTCGGCGTTGCAGATCGGGCAGGGCGTGAAGATGGCGTAGTTCAACTCGTTGACGTGGGCGCTGCGGCGCACGGCTGTGGCGGCCATCAGGCTGGCGCCGTTGCTGAAGCGGGTGGCGAAATCCACCGCCACGCCGGCCTTGAGGTCGCGGTCCAACTCGAGCCGGCTGGCGAAGATGATAGTGCCGTCGGGGTCGGTGAATTCGACGCGGTCGCTCGCGGAGGCGATGCCTTGGCCCATGTCGTAGGTGACGTCGCCGGCTCGCAGGGTGGCGTCCCGGAACCGGGCCAGAACCCGGCGTTCGCCGGTCGAGGTCGCCGTGATGATATCGCCGGTCCGGATCGCCGAGTCGGCCTCGACATAGACGGCGTCGGGGGTCAGGCCATCCGGGCCGGGAACCGCCGGGACGGGCGTCGTCTGGGCCTGGGCGCCGCCCGCGAAGCCGAGAAGGGAGGCGGCGGCCACGCCGGCTAGCAGCCGGAGGCGCAGGACTCCTTCGTCGGGGCGGCGGCGGTCAGGCGTCATGCGACGGAACTCTGGAGCGGCGGTTCGGGGGCGGGCGGATCGCTTAGCCGTCTTCGGTATAGAACAGCAAGGTGAAGGCCGCGAGGGCCGTCAGAAAGGGCGGCAGCCACGCCGCGAGCCAGGGCGGAATGACTTCGGCCGACCCGAAGGCGGAGGCCGCTTGGTTGACGAAGAAAAAGCCGAATCCCAGCACCACGGCCGCCGCACTCATTCGCGCGAGGTCACCCAGCCGCATCAGGCGCAGGGAGAAGGCCGCGGCGAGGATCGACATGGCGGCGAACATCAACGGCGTGGCCAGCAACTGCTGCAGCCGCAGCCGATAGGCGGTCGATGAGAAGCCGGCGTTTTCCACGCGAGCGATCTGGGCGGGCAGCGACCAGAAGGGCGTCGACTGGGGGCGGGCGAAGCGTTCGAACGCCTCGTCGTCGGCGAGACTGGACGGCAGGTCGAGGGTTGCGTAGCGCACCGCGCGCTGGCCGATCTGGGCGCCGACGGCGTCGACCAGCCGCCAGCGGCCCGCGCTGAGCGAGGCCGATTTCGCATCGATCCGCTCGGAGAAGGTCCGCATTCCGCTGCCGTCGTTGGTGTAGATGAAGAAGGTCACGGCCAGCAGACGGGCGTTGGCGCGGTCCTGACGGGCGGCGCGGATGACCATCTGGCGGGTCTGGTCGCCTTCGCGAATCCAGACCGCCTCGGCCGGGCCGGAGCCCGGGACAGAACCAGACAGCCGGGCGCGCTCACGCTGAAAGACGCCGTCGCCCCAGGAGGCGGCCGGGCCCAGGACCGCGACGGTGAGAACGCCGAACGCCAGAGCCGCGACGGCCGCTGGCAGGACGAACCGCCAGGCCGAGAGCCCCGCCGCCCGCATGGCGATCAGCTCGCTGCGCCGGTTCAAGGCCACGAAGGCGCCGAGGGTGCCGAACAGAAAGACGAAGGGTAGCAACTGGATAATGACCTGCGGCGACTTGAGCAGCATCAGACCCAGGATGCGGAAGCCCGACAGATCCACGTCCGACCCCAGGCCGCGCGAGATTTCGACGAAATCGATCAGCATGATCAGAGCCGAGATCACGCCGAGCGCCACAGCCAGCGACCGGGTCTGCCGGACCAGCACATAGCGTTCGATACGGCCCAGGCGCAGGCGGGAGATGGAATGCTGGGCGTTGCTCATGCGAACCGCGCCTTCAGACGCTCATAGACCGGCCAGACGCGACGCTTGCGCGGCTTGAGGGCCCGGAACAGCAGGCGCAAGGCGATGGCCGCGACGACGATCGGCAGCAGATACTGGAAAATGTTCAGCCACCCGTTCCAGGCGCTGGCGGCGACGACGCCATAGCCGATGACGCGGATCATCAGGAAGACGGCGGCGGCCCTGGCGATTCGCAGGCCGTAGCCGGTGCGGCTGAAGGCCCCGCCCATGATGGCGGTCAGGGCCAGGGCCATGGCCAGCAGGGCGTACAGCGGCGCCGACAGCCGGGCGTTGGCCTCGGCCAGCAATTCACCCGCCGATCCGACCTGCTTGAGATCGTTGGGCGAGGGGTTGAGCAACTGGGTCAGATAGAGGTCCGCCGGCTTGTAGCGGATGCGTTCGGTGACGCCGGCATAGGCCCCCAAAGGCACGTCCTGGCGGCCGAACGACAGATACTCCAGCACACCCTTGCTCGAATAGCGCTGCCACGATCCGTTGATCAGGGTCAGGTAGGGCTCGCCGTCAATCTTGGTGAAGCGGGCTTCCGCCGCGTCCCAGGTCGTTACCTGGTCGTCCTTTTCGACATAGACGAAGATGTTCTTCAGCAGGCCGTTCTGCTCGATCTGCTGAACGTAGACGGTCAGGCCGTTAGGCCCCTGAACGAAGCGGCCTTCCTCGACGAGGGCGGCGGCGAGGTCGGTGCGGATGGAGAAGGCCTCAGCGCGAGCTTCGCGCTGGGCCCAGGGCTGGACCAGGGTGGTGATGAGGAGGGTCAACAGGGCGAGAATCACCGCCACCCGGATCATCGGTCGGATCGCCGACCAGCGGGTCACGCCCGAGGCGAAGACCGCAGTCAGCTCCTGCTCGCGCTGCAGCCGGGTCAGCGCGATCAGGGCCCCCACGAACAGTCCGATGGGCAGGACCACGGCCAGCAACTGAGGCACGGCCAGCAGTGTCAGCTTGACCATGACCCAGACGCTCTGGCCGCGCTCGACGATAAGCTGAAGCTGGTCGAGGCTCTGGCTCAGAATGCCGATTCCGGCCAGCGCCGCGCACGCCCCGACGACGGGCTTGGCGATCTGGCGGAAAAGATAGCCTTGAATCAGCGTCATATGCGGCAGGAAATCGCCCGTTGCAGGCAGCGGCGAGGGAGAGCATCTAATACACATCCGGACGCCGGGGCGACAGCCGCGGCGCCCGTCTGTTTGTAATCAAGATCGGGGTGTCGAACCCTGGCTGGAGTTTCCATGAAGATCGAGTTCATCGCGTCCCCCGGCGCTGCAGAAGTTCTGGCCGTGCTGGTCCATGAAGGCCGCGCGCTTGCGGGTTCAGGCGCGGATCTCGACAAGGCCGCTTCGGGTGCGCTGACCAAGGCCATGTCCGGCAGCCGTTTCACCGGCGGATCGAACAGCACCTTGATCGTGGCGGCGCCGGCCGGCGTGGACGCGGGCGTGATCGTGCTGAGCGGCGGCGGCGATGCGGGCAAGTTCGACGATCTGGCGCTGGAGGCCGCCGCGGGCGCCGCCTATCAGGCCGTCAAGCTGTCGGGCGCCAAATCCCTGACCATCGACGCCTCGCACCTGTCGGCCGCCCAGGCCGCGCGCACCGCCTTCGCCGCCCGTCTGGCCAGCTATCGCTTCCTGAAATACCGCACCACGCTGAAGCCCGAAAAGACGCCGTCGATTGAGACCATCCGTGTCGTCTCCGCCGACCCGAAGGCCGCCGAGGCCGCTTACGGCTCGCTGTCGGCGGTCGCCGAGGCGATCGAATTCTCGCGCGATCTGGTCAGCGAGCCGGCCAACGTGCTGTACCCGGAAGAGTTCGCCAACCGGGTCAAGGGCCTGGAAAAGCTGGGCCTCGAGGTCGAGCTGCTGGGCGAAAAGGAACTCGAGAAACTCGGCTTCCGCACCCTGCTGGCCGTGGGCGTCGGCAGTGTGCGCGACAGCTATGTCGCCGTCATGAAGTGGAACGGCGGCAAGGCCGGCGACCAACCGATCGCCTTCGTCGGCAAGGGCGTCTGTTTCGACTCCGGCGGGCTGTCGATCAAGCCGGCTGACGGCATGGAGGAGATGAAGTGGGACATGGGCGGCGCGGCCGCCGTGACCGGCCTGATGCACGCGCTCGCGGGCCGCAAGGCCAAGGTGAACGCCATCGGCGTCATCGGTCTGGTCGAGAACATGCCCGACGGCGCGGCGCAGCGTCCGGGCGACGTGGTCATGTCGCTGTCGGGCCAGTCGGTCGAGGTGCTGAACACCGACGCCGAGGGCCGTCTCGTCCTGGCCGACTGCCTCTGGTACACCCAGGAGCGTTTCAAGCCGAAATTCATGCTCGACCTGGCCACCCTGACGGGGGCCATGATCGTGGCCCTGGGTCTGGAATACGCCGGGGTGTTCTCGAACTCGGAAGAGCTGGCGAACAACTTCCTCGCCGCCGCGCCCAAGGTCGGCGAGAACGCCTGGCGGATGCCGATCCCTGCGTCGTACGAGCGCCACATCGACACCCCGATCGCCGATGTGAAGAACACCGGCAACGGTCGCGCCGGCGGTTCGATCACCGCCGCCCTGTTCCTGCAGCGCTTCACCAACGGCACCCCGTGGGCGCACATCGATATCGCTCCCGTGGCCTGGGTCAAGGACAGCCGCAGCGCCACCGTGCCGGACGGCGCCGTGGGCTGGGGCGTGCGCACCCTCGACCGGATGGTCGCGGATTCGTACGAAGGCTAGACTTGAGAAAGTAGAGCCCAGGTGTCTGATATAAAAACCGAAATCTGGTTCTACCACCTTGAGCGCTCGACACTGGGGCAGGTGCTGCCGGGGTTGCTGGAGAAGACGCGGGAACGGGGCTGGAAGGCGTTGGTCCGGGCGCACGATCCTCGTCTCCTGGACGAGATCGACGAGCATCTGTGGACCTTCCGGGACGACAGCTTTCTGGCTCACGGTCGGGCGTCTGAACCCAATGCGGAGCGGCAACCGGTCATTCTCACCGAATCGGAAGAGAACCCAAATGCCGCTCAAGCGCTGTTCATTGTCGACAGCGCAGAGCTTGGCGCGACGGAGGCGTTCGACCGATGCTTCATTATCTTCGACGGCCGGGACGATCAGGCGGTGACCGACGCTCGCGTGCGCTGGAAGTCGCTGAAGGAGGCCGGGGCCAACCTGGCCTACTGGAAACAGTCGCCCGAGGGGCGCTGGGAAAAGGCGGCCTGATCGCATTGATCGCGCTGGCGGCCTGCACCACGTCGATCGCCGACGCCCCTGCGCCGCGCGCCGTCGAACAGGCTCGGCTGAACCAGCCGATCGGCGCTCGCAATCCCCAGAACCCGGGGGCCGACGTCTGCCGGGCCAGCGAGCTGCAGTATCTGGTGGGCAAGCCGAAGACCGACATTCCGGTGCCGGTCGAGGTCGTCAACCGCCGAGTGACCTGCACCACCTGCCCCGTGACCGAGGACTATTCGCCCTACCGCCTGAACATCTTCTTCAACGAGCAGACCCAGATCGTTGAACAGGTCCGCTGCGGTTAGACCCAAGGAGACACGGCGATGAAGATCTTGATGCTGAGCCTCTCCGCCATCGGCCTGTTGGCCGGCTGCGCCCCGGTCGCGGACGGCGGGTCGGCCTCGGCGTCGCCGCTGAACGGGTTGCGACAGTGCAAGGCCGACCAGTACCAGCGATTCGTCGGCCGGAACCGCTCCGAGCTGCCGCCCAGGCCCGCGGACGAGACCTGGCGGGTGACCTGCACGAGCTGCCCGGTGACGATGGACTACAACTCCGGGCGGCTGAACATCTTCTACGATCAGGCGACCGGCGCCATCCGCGAGGTCAAATGCGGCTAGGGGTCCGGCGCGTCGCGACCTGTTCCAGCGCGAGGATGGCCTCGGCGATGTCGTCCGCCCTTGCAGCCACGACGGCCTGGGCGTCGTAAAGGCCGCGATTGTAGAAGGCCGGCCCGACCGTCGAGCGGATGAAATCCAGCAGCATCTCCGCCGGCAGTTCGCCGATGGACTGATCCAGCTCATCGCGGAAATAGACCTGCAACTCGGCGACGAGGGCGGCGGTCTCTTCGCGAGTGAACCTGGTCGGCGTCATCCCGTCACCTCGGCGAGGGCCTCCTCGGCGTCCATCCAGGCGGCTTCGGCGGCCTCGAGATCGCTCTGGGCCTTCGATCGGGCTCGGGTCAGGCCTTCCAGCGCCTTGGGGTTGCTGACGGCGGCGTTGGACAGGTCGTCGTCGATACGGGCGATGTCGCCGGTCAGGGCGACGACCCGCTCCTCGGCCTTCTTGACCGCGTGGCGCAGGGTCGACGGGGAGGGACCTGATTTCTTGTCGTTCTTCTTCTTGCCTTGTTGGGGCGCGGCGACGGTGGCGGTTTCATCCTTGATCTGGCTCGGCTTGACCGCAGCTGTCTTGGCGCGATCGAGGACGAACCGGGCGTAGTCGTCCATGTCGCCGTCCCAGGGCTTCACCGTGCCGTCGGCGGCCAGCCAGAGGCGGTCGGCGACCATCTCCATCAGCGAGCGGTCGTGGGTGATCAGGATCACGGCACCGGAATAGTCGTTCAACGCGTCAAGCAGGGCCCGGCGGCTGTCGATGTCGAGGTGGTTGGTCGGTTCGTCGAGGATCAGGATGTGGGGCGCATCCATCGCCACCTGATTGAGGAGCAGACGGGCGCGCTCGCCGCCGGACAGGGAGGCGACGGTGGTTTCCTGTTTCTCATAGCCCAGACCCCATTGCGCCAGTTTCGAGCGGCGGGCGCTTTCGGGCGCGTCAGGCATGGCGCGGCGGATGATCTCCAGCGGGGTGTCGGTCGGGTCCATGGCCTCGATCTGGTGCTGGTGGAACCAGCCCACCCGCATCTTGCGGTCGCGGTGCAGTTCGCCCTCGGAGACGTTCAGGGCCCCGGCGATCATCTTGGCGAAGGTCGACTTGCCCGCGCCGTTGACGCCCAGCAGGCCGATGCGGTCGTCGAGGTCCATACGCAGGTTCAGATTGCGCAGGATCGGCTTGCCGGTCTCATAGCCGACATTGGCGCGTTCGAGCCGGATCAGCGGCGGCGCCAGCGGACGCGGCGGCGAGGGCAGGATGAAGGGGGCGACGCGCTCCTCGATGGTCGTGGCCACGGGCTGCATCTTGGCCAGCCGCTTTATGCGTGACTGCGCCTGGGCGGCCTTGGAGGCCTTGGCCTTGAAGCGGTCGACGAAGGCCTGCAGGTGCTGGCGTTCGGCGTCCTGCTTGGCCTTGGCCGACAGCTGCAGCCGGGCCTTTTCGGCGCGGGCCTTTTCGAACTGGTCGTAGTTGCCAGTGTAGAGCGTCAGATTGCGGTTCGCGAGGTGCAGGATGTGGGTGCAGACCTCATTCAGCATCTCGCGGTCGTGGGAAATGATCAGGGCGGTGTGCGGGTATTTCTTCAGCCGCGCCTCGAGCCACAGGGCGCCTTCCAGATCGAGATAGTTGGTCGGTTCGTCGAGCAGCAGCATATCCGGCTCGGCGAACAGGGCGGCGGCGAGGGCCACGCGCATGCGCCAGCCGCCCGAGAATTCGGACATCGGCCGCAACTGGTTGTCATGGTCGAAGCCGAGACCGACGAGGATTTCGGCGGCGCGGGCGGGGGCGGCGTCGGCGTCGATCTCGATCAGCCGGGTCCAGATCTCACCCATCTCCTCGGGCTCGGCGGTTTCGAGACGGCCCAACAGGTTGTGGCGCTCCTCGTCGGCCTCGAGAATGGTCTCCAGCACGCTGACGGGCGTGGCCGGGTGTTCCTGATCCACCGAGCCTATCCGGGCGGTCTTGGGCAGGCTGATCTCGTCGCCGCCGGCGGCCAGTTCACCGAGGATCAGCTTGAACAGGGTCGATTTGCCGATGCCGTTGCGGCCCACCAGGCCGACCTTGGCGCCGGGAGGCAGGCTGACGGAGGCGTCCTCGAGGAATTTTCGGCCCCAGGCGTTGAAAGTCAGGTCGGTGATCTGGAGCATGGCGAAGAGGAGGGTCCGATAGGCGAGGGCGCCCCCGTCTGGCGGTGAGCGATGGGACAGGAGGGGAGCGTCCCTCAAGCAGCGAGAGGGCGCGCCGTGAGCGGTAGGGACGCCTTGGAAAGGCCGGAGGGCGCGTCTATAAGCCCGCGACCTTCAATCTCCCAACAAGAAGTCACTCCCATGACCGAACGCACCTTCTCGATCCTCAAGCCCGACGCCACGCGCCGCAACCTGACCGGCGCGATCAACGCCGTCATCGAGGGCGCCGGTCTGCGCATCGTCGCGCAACGCCGCGTCAAGCTGAGCGACGCTCAAGCGAAGAATTTCTACGAAGTCCACGCCGAGCGCCCGTTCTACGGCGAGCTGGTCGGCCAGATGACGGCCGAGCCGGTCGTGGTGCAGGTGCTGGAAGGCCCGAACGCCGTCGCCGCCTACCGCGAAGTCATGGGCGCCACCAACCCGAAGGACGCCGCCGACGGCACCATCCGCAAGCAGTTCGCCCTGTCGATCGGTGAAAACTCGGTCCACGGCTCGGACTCGATCGAGAACGCCGGCATCGAGATCGCCCAGTTCTTCACCGACGACCAGATCGTCGGCTGATCTCAACAGCTTGACTGTTCAAGCGGCCCGTCTCCGGAACCGGGGGCGGGCCGTTTCGTTTTCAACGGACCATTCCTCCCCAAGGAGACCTACGATGAAAACCCTTATCACCCTCGCCGCCGCCGCAAGCGCCCTGACCCTTCTGTCGGCCTGCGGCACCACCATGTCGCAGCGTGCGGCGACGGGCGCCATCGGCGGCGCCGTCGTCGGCCAGGCGGTCGGCCATAACACACGTTCGACTGTGACCGGCGCCGCCGTCGGCGCTGCTGCGGGCGCCGTGACGACCCCCCGTCGCCACTAAGCCCCGCTGAACCAACGAAAACGGCCCCGGCGGTCGCTCGCCGGGGCCGTCATCATGTCTGGATAGCGTGTTTACCAGATGTGGGCGCGGGCCTCGGGGGCCAGGTACTGCTCGTCGCCGGGCTTGACCCCGAAGGCGTCATACCAGGCGTCGATGTTCCGCGGCGACACAGCGGCGCGGTACTGGCCAGGCGAATGCGGATCGACCGTCACCTGTTGGCGCAGGGCCTCGTCGCGGCTGTTCTCGCGCCACACCTGGGCCCAGCCGAGGAAGACGCGCTGGTCGCCGGTCAGGCCATTGATGACCGGAGCGGGCTGCCCGTTCAGCGACATGTGATAGGCGTCCAGCGCCAGCAGCAGGCCGCCCAGGTCGGCGATGTTCTCGCCCATGGTCAGGTCGCCGTTGACGTGGGTGCCCTCGAACGGGCTGAGGGCCGAATACTGGGCCCCCAGGACCGCCGCGCGCTGCTCGAACTTGGCCGCGTCCTCGGCGGTCCACCAGTCGCGCAGGACGCCGTCGCCATCGACCTTGCGGCCCTGATCGTCGAAGCCGTGGGTGATCTCGTGGCCGATGACCGCGCCGATTCCCCCGTAGTTGATGGCGGGGTCGGCGTTCGGATCGAAGAAGGGCGCCTGAAGGATGGCGGCCGGGAAGACGATCTCGTTGCGCGGCGGGTTGTAGTAGGCGTTCACGGTCTGGGGCGTCATGCCCCATTCCAGCGGATCGACGGGCTTGGTCAGCTTGCCCAGGTTCCACGCCCATTCGAAGGCGCTGGACCGCTCGACGTTGCCGTAGAGGTCGCCGGCGACGAGCCGAAGCCCGTCATAGCTGCGCCACTGATCCGGGTAGCCGATCTTCACGCCGAAATGGGCCATCTTGTAGAGGGCCTGTTCGCGGGTGGCGTCGCTCATCCAGTCGACGTGCTTGAGCCGTTCGGTCATGGCCGCGCGCAGGTTGGCGACGAGGGCCTCCATCTGGGCCTTGGACTCGGCGGGGAAGTAGTGGGCGACGTATTCCTTGCCCAGGGCCTCGCCCAGCGAGCCGTCGACCAGGCTGACGCCGCGCTTCCAGCGGGGACGGTTCTCGGGCTGGCCGCTCAGCGCCTTGCCATAGAAGTCAAAGCGGGCGTCGACGAAGGGCTGCGACAGATAGGGCGAAGCCTGATCGATGATGTGGAAGGCCTGCCAGGCCTGCAGGGTCGCGATCGGCGTATCCGCGAAGACGCGGGCCATGCCCGGATAGGCGGTGCTCTGGGACTCGATCAGGCGCGGCGTATCCTGGATGCCGGCAGCGGTCGCCCAGGCCATCCAGTCGAAGCCGGGCGCGGCGGTCGCGAGCTCGGCAAACGTGGTCGGCGTGTAACCCTTTTCGATGTCGCGGTTCTGGACCTGGGTCCAATGCTCGGTCGCGATGCGGGTTTCGAACGCCATGATGTCAGCGGCTGACTGCTCCGGGTTCGGCCAGCCGGCCTGCTGCAACTCCTTGGTGATATAAGTCAGATACGCCGCGCGCTGGGGCGCGAAATTGTCTTCCAGATAGTAGTCTCGGTCGGGCAGGCCGATGCCGCCCTGGACCATGTAGGCGCTGTTCAGGTGAGGCTGTTTCAGGTCTTCGCCGACATAGACGCCGAACAGGCTCGAGCCGAACCCGCCCTGGGTGCGGCCCATCAGGGCGGCGATCTTCGAATAGGTGTCGGCGGCGCGGACTTCGTCCAGGTCGGCCTTCAGCGGGTCGGCGCCCAGCCGGTTGACCGTCGCCTCGTCCATGAAGCTGGCGTAGAAGGCGCCGATGCGGCGGGCCTCGGGGCTGGAATCCGGGTTGGCGGCGCTGTCCTCGATCAGCCCCTTCAGAGCGACCTGAGAGTTGTCGTACAGCATGTCGAAGGCGCCGTATGACGTCTTGTCCGCCGGGATCGGCGTGTTGCGCAGCCAGGTCCCGTTGGCGAAGTGGTTCCAGTCCTGACCCGGTCGGACGGTGGTGTCCATGCCCGTCATGTCGAAGCCGAAGGTCCCGATGGCCGGGACGGTCGAGGCGGGAATCTCGACGATCGGCGGCGCGGTCTGGGCGCTGGCGGCCTGGGCGGCGAGAGTGAGCGCGGCGCCGGCGGCGCAGGCGAGCAGGCGAAGTCTGAGCATGAAAGCCCCCGAGTGAAACTGGGCGGCAACCTGACTCAGGGCGGCGCGGCTGTCTCTGCTAATCGCGCGAGATTACCGATTTCTAATCCAGCGCCTGGCAGAAGTCGGCCAGGGCGCGAGGATAGAGCGCATGTTCGGCCGTCAGGACTCGCTGGGCGAGGCTCGCGGGCCCATCCCCCTCGACGACCGGAACCCGGGCCTGGGCCAGTACGGGACCCTCGTCGACGCCCTCGGTCACCAGATGGACGGAGCAGCCCGCCTCGGCGTCGCCGGCCGCCAGCGCCCGGGCGTGGGTGTCGAGGCCGGGGTAGAGGGGCAGCAGGCTCGGATGGATGTTGAGCATCCGGCCCGCCCGGCGGCGCACCAGCCAGGGCGTCAGCAGGCGCATGTAGCCGGCGAGGGCCACCACTGCGATGTCGTTCGCCGCCAGCGCTGTCTCGACGGCGCGCTCATGAGCCTCGCGATCCACGCCAAAGGGCCGGTGATCGACCACGGCGGTGGCGACACCCTTGCCGGCGGCGATGGCGAGGCCGCCCACGCCCGGCCGGTTGGACAGGACCAGCGCCACCTCGAAGGAGGCGTCCGGCGCCTGACCGGCGTCGATCAGGGCGGCCATGTTGGAGCCGGTTCCGGAGATCAGGACGGCGACCCGAACGCGGCCGGTCGCGGTTCCGGGCATCAGTTGGCCGGGCGCGGCGCCGGGTCGCCGACCGAGACGAAGGCGCCGGGCGCGCCGGGGAAGACCACCGGGCTCTCATAGCCGTCGTCGGAGATCGCCGAGACGCCGAAGAACCAGTCGTCGATGACGATGTTCTGCAGCACCATCTGCGTATCCGAGGCGCCGGCCTGGCGGCTGTAGGTCCATTGCGGGCCGGTGGTGGAACGCCACCAGACCCGATAGCCGGCGGCGCCCGGGACCGCGGCCCATTTGATCGTGGTGTCCGGCTTGACCGCCCCTTCGATCGACACGCCCGACGGCGGGGTGGGTGCGTTGGCCATGGCGCCCATGCTGACGATGTTCAGTCGTGCGACCTGGCCGAGATAGTCGAAATCGACCCCGCCGATGACGTCGCCGTAGGCCACGCCGTTCTCGGTGCGCAGATCCTGGTGCTGGCGGTCGTAGTTCTCCGAGTTTTCCGTGATCCGCACCGCCGGGAAGCCGGCCTTGAGCATTTCGACCTGGTCGCCGCCGCGGCCGTAGCGGTCGGTCCGATAGATCATCTCGACGTCGAAATTGGCCAGGTAGCGATCGGCGAGATTGTCGATGAAACGAGCCAGGTTGCGCGACGAGGAGTCGAGCTCGCCGCCGTTATAGCGCCGGCGATCGGCCTGCATGGCGGTTTCGACGGTCTTGGTGCCCTCGGAGAAGACGCGCACCCGGGTGGTGTCGCGCACGCCGCTCTGGCCCTGGGAATTGCCGACGATGTCATTGTTCAGATCGGCCTCGACCTCCCAGCCCTGCGCTTTGGAGTAGTCGGCGAGAATCTTGCCGCCCAGCAGCCCCTGCTCCTCGCCCGACAGGACGGCGAAGACCAGCGTGGCGTCGAATCGATGCCGGGACAGCACGCGGGCGGCCTCAAGCACCGTAGCCACGCCCGAGGCGTCGTCGTTGGCGCCCGGGGCGTCGGCCGTGGCGTTCATCACGTCGGTGACGCGGGAATCGAGGTGGCCCGAGATGACGATGACCCGGTTGGGGTCGCCGGTGCCGCGCTGAATGGCCAGGACGTCGACGACGCGGGTCGGCGTGGGGACGCGCGGGCCGGTGACGGTGTCCTCGGGCAGGGCGATGGTCAGGCAGCCGCCGCACTCGCGGCTCATCGCCTCGAACTGGCTCTGGGCCCAGCGGCGGGCGGCGCCGATGCCGCGGGTGTCGGAGACCTGGTCCGACAGTGTGTGGCGGGTGCCGAAGCCGATCAGGGTCTCGATGTCCGCCTGCATCCGGGCCGGCTGAACGTCGGCCGCCAACTGGTGCAGCAGGGGTTGCTCGTCGGCGGCCGGGGTCTGGGCGAGGGCTGGCCCGGCGGCGAGCAGGAGGGCGGCGACGGCGGCGGCGGTCAGGATACGCATGAACGACCTCGGCGTGTGAGAGGCGCGGACCTTGCCGAGGCGGACCCCGGCGGTCAATGCGGTCACGCGCCGAGGGCTCAGGCGGCTTCGAGCTGGCCGCAGACGAAGGCCACCTCGCCCGCGTTCAGCAGGGCGGCGAGCACCGGCTCGGCGTTTTCGGGAGCCACCACCAGGATGAAGCCGACGCCGCAGTTGAAGGTGCGGCGCAGCTCGTGATCGCTGATTCCGCCGGTCTCGCCCAGCCACTGGAACACATGCGGCATCGGCCAGGCGATCCAGTCGAACGACGCCTGCAGGCCGTCGGCGATGCAACGGGGCGGGTTCTCGATCAGGCCGCCGCCGGTGATATGGGCCGCGCCCTTGATCAGGCCGGCCTTCATCAGCGGCAGCACCGGTTTCACATAGATGCGGGTCGGCTCCATCAGCGCCTGGGCCAGGGTGCGATCCTTGCTGAAGGGCGCGTCGTCGCTCCACGAGAGGCCGGACTTCTCGACCACCTTGCGGATCAGGGAATAGCCGTTGGAATGCGGGCCCGACGAGCCCAGGCCGATGATGAGATCGCCGGCCTGCTGGCGGTCCAGATACGGCAGGGCGTGGCCGCGCTCGACGGCGCCGAGCGAGAACCCGGCCAGGTCGTAGTCGCCGCCCTGGTACATGCCCGGCATTTCGGCGGTCTCGCCGCCGACCAGTGCGCATCCGGCCTGGCGGCAGCCTTCGGCGATTCCGGCCACGACTCGCCGGGCCGCGTCGATCTCGAGCTTGCCGGTGGCGTAATAGTCGAGGAAGAGCAGCGGCTCGGCGCCCTGGGCCAGCAGATCGTTGACGCACATGGCGACCAGATCGATACCGACGCCGTCATGACGGCCGGTCTCGATGGCGATCTTCAGCTTGGTGCCCACGCCGTCCGTGGTGGCGACGATCAGCGGGTCCTCGAAACCCGCCGCCTTGAGGTCGAACAGGGCTCCGAATCCCCCCAACGAGGCTTCCGCGCCGGGCCTGCGCGTCGATTTCGCCAGCGGCTTGATGGCGTCGACCAGCATCTCTCCCGCATCGATATCGACGCCGGCATCGGCATAGGTCAGGCCGTCAGGGAGCTTGTCGGGCGTGTCGCTCATGGGTCACGGGCCTGAATCAGTAGGGGGAAATCCGTCGCGGCTCTTGCCACAACCGTGTCGCGCGGGGCTATAGCATCCCAATGACGCCCATCACCACAAATGACGCGCTCGCCGACTTCTGCGCCCGTCTGGCCACAGCCCCCTTCGTCACGGTCGACACCGAGTTCATGCGGGAGACGACCTATTGGCCGAAGCTGTGCCTGATCCAGGCCGCCTCGCCGACGGACGCGGCCATCATCGACCCGCAGGCCGATGGCCTCGATCTCGAGCCTTTCCTCGATCTGATGCGAGATCCGACGATCCTCAAGGTCTTCCACGCCGCCCGCCAGGACACGGAAATTTTCGTCAAGCTGGGCGCCATGCCCAAGCCGATGTTCGACACCCAGGTGGCCGCCATGGCCGCCGGCTTCGGCGATCAGGTCAGCTACGAAGCCCTGGTCCGCCAGATGCTGCGTCAGGAGGTCGACAAGGGCAGCCGCTTCACCGACTGGTCGCGCCGGCCGCTGTCGGAGGCCCAGCTGGTCTACGCCCTAGGCGACGTGACCCATCTGGCGGCCCTGTATCCCAAGCTGCGCGACCGCCTTCAGAAGGACGGCCGCCTCGACTGGGTGATGGCCGAGATGGAGGACCTGACCGATCCGGCCCTCTACGACACCGATCCCGAAAAGGCCTGGAAGCGGCTCAAGCCCAAGAAATTCTCGGCCAGATACCTGGCGCCCTTCGTCGCCACGGCCGTTTGGCGCGAGCGGGCGGCGCAGGAGCGCGACCAGCCGCGCGGCCGCATCCTCAAGGACGAGGCCATCGACGAGATCGCGGCGCAGGCTCCAACCGATCCCGACGCCTTCAACCGCCTGCGCTCGGTGCCCAAGGGCTTCGGAGCATCCCGGCTGGGGCTGGAGCTGGGCGCCGAGCTGAAGCGGGTCATGGCCGATCCCGAGGCCCATGCGCCCAAGCTGGAGCGCCCCGCTCACAACCAGCCGGCCCCGCCGTCTGTGGTCGAACTGCTGAAGGTGCTGCTCAAGGCCAAGAGCGACAACGCCGGCGTGGCCACCAAGCTGCTGGCCAATGTCGCGGACTTGGAGAAAATCGCCCTGGACGATGAAGCCGACGTCGATGCGCTGAAAGGCTGGCGGCGCCAGTTGTTCGGCGAAGACGCGCTCAAGCTCAAGCGGGGCGAGATCGCCCTGGTGCTGAACGGGCCGCGCGTCGAGGTCGTCGAGATCGAAGCGGAAGGCTAGGCCGCCGCCGCCGGCTCCCACAGCTCGATCGGGTTGCCTTCGGGGTCGTGGATGCGCGCGAAGCGGCCGACCTCGGGCATGACGTCCCATTCGGGCTTGGTGATCACTTCGATCCCGGCCGCCGTCAGCGACGCCATCAGTTCGTCCAGCCCATCGACGCGCAGGTTCAACATCCAGCGCTTGTCCGCGGCGAAATAGTCGCTGTCCGCCTTGAAGGGCGAGAAGACCGTGGGCCCCGCCTGCTGGTCCCAGACATAGACGCCGGGCGGGGCGCCCACGCCGAGGTGTTCCAGATACCAGGCGGCCAGACCCTTGGGGTCGTCTGAGCGGAAGAAGAATCCGCCGATGCCGGTCACGGCCATGATCGCCTCCTCAGTTTCGCTCGACCGATCTCAGATCGAGCTTCAACCCCATCGCCTCGGCGAGGGCCTTGCCCCGTCGGCGGGTCTGTTCGCCCAACAGCACATCGGCGTAACCGTCCGACGCGGTCAAGACCAGCGCGCCGTCCACGACGGACGCCCGGGCGTTGACCAGCAACTGCGGTGAGCGGCCGGAGAGGTCGCAGGCCAGTCGGATGGCGAGGCCGAGGGCGCGGGCGCCTTGACGCTGCTCGTCGGTCAACAGGCGGGTCACCGTGCGGGGTTCAGGCGTGCTTCCCGAGCCCCCGTACCGGGCGTTGACCGCGACGGCGAGATAGGCCCGCTCGGCGTGGCTCTGGCCCGGCACTGGCGCGCGCAGCACCTGGTCAAAGGCCAGTTCTGTGCGGTGGTCCGGATGCAGGCGGGCGCCGAGGTCGGCGACGCGGCACGCGGCGTCCGCCAGCACGGCGTCCCGGGCCCGATCGAATACCACGGGCATCGCCTCGATCATCGGCGCGATCCAGCCGCGCAGGGCGCCGGGCAGGGTGGGGGAGATGCCCTGGCGCGCACCCAAGGCCGTGCAGCCCGCGAGCAGGGGGTCGATGGCCGCGACCTCTGGCTCGAGCGCTTCGAACAACAGGCCCTCGCGGACCCCCCAGGCCGAGAGGACGATCTGTTTCAGCCCCAGCCGTTCGATCAACCCCTCCAGCACCAGGGCGGCGTGGGGCAGGGTCTCGGCCCGTTTTTTCGAAAGTCCCGGCCATTTCTCGAGCGAGGCTTTGGACTGGCGGGCCACCAGGCGGGCGACGTCCAGCGCTTCAGCGGCGGTCATGCCGTACTGGTGGACGACATGCAGTGGATAGCCGGTCACGTCCATGTGAACCTGGGCCAGGGTCCGCCAGGCGCCGCCGACCGCGTAGAGGGTGTCGGCGGCGTAGTCGCCGGCGGGCTTGAGCCGTTTGGCGATGGCCTCCCTGAGCCGATCGGCGTCGAAGGCCTTGCCGTCAGCGAGGGCGAACGGCCCCAGCGGCAGGGTCACG
>JBBRFV010000003.1:0-24774 GCA_038241335.1 Caulobacterales bacterium
CGTCCTGCGTCGTCCAGGGTGTCGGCCGTCGGCGCGCCCCTAAAGGCGACCACCGGACCGCCCGGATCGGCGTCCCCCGCCCTGCGGTTCCGGATCGCGCGAATGGCCTGTTTGGCTTCCAGCTGGGCCGCTGTCAAATGCGTGCCCCGTCGGCTGCCGCGCCAGGCGGTCCAGACCTCTCCGGTCGCGACTGTCCAGGTTGCGGCGGCGGCGTCCCGGATCATCTCCGTCGCCCGGGTCGCCGTATCTCCCGCCCGGGCCCTTGCCGTCGCTTCCTGAAGTTCGGTGTCAGCCGCTTCCGATCCGTCGAAATCGCGATCGAGCTGACGCATCGCGTCGCGCGCCCGGTCCGCGTTGCGCTCGATCCGTCCAGCTGCCGAGTGGAAGGCGCCGATCAGGGCTTCGCCGAGGATGGTCTGGAAGTCCTCCAGGGCGGTGTCGGAGATTACGTCCACAAGCTCGGTCATGAGCGCTCGCCCGAGCTGGACTAGGGCCTCCTCGGTCGGATGGGGACGCGGATCGCCGAGAGAGGCTGACAGATCGTCGAAGGCGGAGTCGGATTTAGCGGAGAAGGGTGAGTGAAAGACTTGCATCGGGAACATCCTTTGAAAGATGTCGAAGCGCCCCATGCGCAACGACCCCGGTTTTGGCCACATCGGGGTCCCCGGCAGTCACCGGAGCGGACAGCCGTTTGGCTGTCCGTGAAGGGGAACGGCGCAGCCGTTGACTTCCGGGGTGATGTGACAAAATCGGAGGGCGTTGTGTGGGGGCAAGTCCTCGCCCGCCTTCGGGCGAGGACACAACTCGGCGCCGTCGCGCCGATACGGACGACAGGACATCGATCTTGGCCAGCCTCGTCGGCGGCGGACCGCCGACGCCGCGGGCCTGGATATCCATCGATGTGCGAAGACTATCGGATCCCGGCGGGTCGACCGTCGATGGAGAAAGCTTCGACCGCGCTGTCGGTAAACACAAAAACGGCGACCTCACCGAGGCCGCCGATGATGGCAACAGGATCGCGGTTTGAGCGACGAACGGCAAAGCGCCTGCACGTCAGTCCAGCTTCGCCAGTGTCTCGAGGCTCTCCGGCAACTGCCTTACCGGCCTATAGGCGATGGCAGCGTGCGGCTCGCAGAACGCGCCGCGGGCCACAGGGCGACCACACAGGCTGAAGTCGTGATCCTTAGGGTCACCATAGGGCCAACGGCATTCGCAGCGACGCACGGACATCAGGGTCGCCTGTCCGCGCCCGGGCGTGGGCGTGGGCGCGGGACCGGCAAACGTCTGGACTGCGACAGCAGGCCGGGCGCGACGTTCCCGTGGTGGGGACAGACGGGAGACAGCAGCTCCCCGGGAATGAGCGCGTCCAGCAGACAGACCCAGTCTGTGCACCTTGCCAAGGACGGCGCTGCGGGTGATGCCGTGGTCCAGTTCGCGGGCGATCTGCGCCGCGCTCCGGCCTTCGAGCCAGAGGATTTTGAGGCGACCGATACGGTCTTCGGTCCAGGCGGAAACAGTCATGGCGAAACTCCGGCGCCAACGAGCCCCATCGGCTCGCCAGCGCCCGACCTCGCCTTCTCCTCCCGGCCAGACACAGAAAAACGGCCCGGCGCTCGCGCGCCGGACCGTCGCGCCTCCCGCTGTCGGATCAGAACGGAATGTCGTCGTTCAGATCGTATCCGCTGGCCGGCTCCTGCACCTGCTGGTCAGCGAGCCCTTCGTCCGTCGATAGCCGGGCGCGCCGGTTCTTCAGGCGGATGTCGCCGACGATCAGGCGCAGGTCGTAGTGTTCGACCCCGTCCTTGCCGGTCCAGGTGTCATTCTCGACATGTCCCTGGATGACGACACGGCTGCCCTTGCGGGCGAAGGCCTCGATGTATTTCTCGGTCGTCGCCTCATTGAAGCAGATGCAGTTGAAGCCCGTGGTGCGCTCTCCGGGCGTGCCGTCGGCCTTGCGGAAACGGGTGGTCTCCAGCACGCGAAAACTCGCGCGCTTCTTGCCCGAGCCCTGGGCCGACAGGATGGACGGGTCGGCGGCCAGATAGCCTTCGAGGGTGAGGGTTTGCATGGTCAGTCTCCTGTAAATGATGGGTTGCGGGGTTCAGGCGGCGGCGCGACCGTCTTCGTTGGCATCGGCGGCCGGGGCATCACGGTCCTCGGCCCAGTCGAGGACGGTCAGCCGGTTCACCACCAGTTCCTTGGCGGTGCGTTCGGTGCCGTCCCTGGCCGCATAGGCCGTGTCGATAAAGGCGCCGACGACGACGGCTTCGCAGCCCTGGGCCAGACCGCGGGCGATGACCTTCTCGTTGAGGCCCTTGGACCAGCTGACGCAGTTGACGCCGACGAGCCGGTCCTTGCCGGCGGCGTCGACGCCGCGTTTCTCGAGCAGCCGGAACACCGCCTTGGCGAAGTCCGGGCTGATCTGGGGGTCGGCCGCCAACCGGCCGGTGAACACCATGGTCTGCATGTCAGTCTCCTGTTGATCCGAAGCGCCGGAGAGACGATCTCCCCGATCTCGCTTCACCCCGATCCTCCCTTCCTCCGGTCCTCCTCCTGACCGGACGGGGCCTTTGCCCCGTCCGGCCGATCTCAGGCCGCTTCGCCGTCAAGGACAGCCTGCACCGGGTGGCGACGCAACACGGCTTCCAGGATCCGGGGCCGGTCGACCGGGATGAAAATCCTGGGCGTAAAGGCGATGATCTCGACGAAGCACCCGAGCGCGACCAGGGCGTCGCGATCGGTCCAACCTCCGACCACCTCGACCCGCCAGCGATCCATCACCCGCGCCCGCTTCAGCCACAGGCCGCCTTCCAGTGAGAGCTGGACGCTGCGGTCCAGGAGTGAGGCGGCCGTCTTGTCGCCGTCCGCCCAGGCTTCGCCTATGTCGCCGAGACCCAGGCTCACCTTGAGGGCCTTGGCCTGAGCATCATCGAGAACCCGCCCCAGCCAGCGTCGGCCGTCCGGCGCCCTGACCCGACGCACCGAACAGCCGCGCGCCGGCAACCGGCCCCAGATCGGCAGCAGCAGGCCGGTCGCCAGCGTGAGCCGCCGCGTCCGCCAAGGGTCGGTTCCCGCGACCTCCCCATCCCAGACACGGCGCCATTCGTCCGCCGTCGCCGGCTTCCAGGCGGATTCCTCAAAGGTCTTCTCGGGCAGTGTCTGACGTCCATCCGGCCGGACCAGACGGACGGCGGCGACCAGCCGGTCCTCGTCCGTTGTGGTGGTCAGGCCGAGCTCGGCGATCGCCGCCCGGCCGGATTTCGCGTTGACGACCAGTTGGTAGGCGATCTCGCCGGCCCGAGCCAGCGCCTCGGCCGAACGGAGGATGTCTCGACGGACCCTGAGCGAGAAGGTCACCAGAGCGGTCTCGGCCCCCGTCGAGACATCGGTCCGGATGGTTTCCTGGTCCAGAACCTCCAGTTCCTCGGCCTCTATATCCTCCAGGCCGCGGTCGAGATCACCGGACCCGGCCGCGCGCTCCAGGATGCCCGAGAGGATGCGATCGAAGTCCGCGAACAGGGCGTTCTGGTCGGCGATCCTCAGCGCCAGCAGCCGGTTCAGGAAGGTGTGGATGGGCGGCAGGTCGTCAGAGGGTTTGAGGCCCCCGTCGTCATCCAGGAGTTTGAGACTGGTCCGGGCCACGAAGGTCTCGAGCGTCATCGAGCCCAGCTCCCCGAACGCCAGGGCGCCGTAGAAGACCAGCAGGGCTCGGCGCGCCCAGGGGCTCTCCAGATTGTCCTCGGCCCGGAAAAGGCCCGCCCCGGCCGTCCGGCGCTCGCCGCGCGTCAAGGCGCCGAGCGTATCCAGCCGGCGGGCTATGGTCGAGGTGAAGCGCTTCTCGCCCTGGATATAGGTCATGACCGGCCGGAACAGCGGGGCCGAAGCCTGGTGGGTGCGGTGGCTGCGCCCGAGCCCCTGGATGGCGGCGTCAGCCCGCCAACCCGGCTCGACCAGATAATGGACCCGGCGCTGCTGGTTCACCGCCGACAGGTCCGCGTGATAGCTGCGTCCGGTGCCTCCGGCGTCGGAGAAGATCAGCACGCGCTTGCGGCCGCCCATGAAGGCGTCGGTCTCGGCCCGGCCCGCCGAGGCGCCGCGCCGCTCGACGATGCGTCGGCCGTCACGCACGACCACTCGCCGCGACCGCCCGGTGATTTCGGCGACGGCGTCCGTTCCGAAGGCCTCCATGAGGGCGTCGAGCACTCCGGGCACGGCGGGCAGGCAGGCCATCCGTTCGATCAGGGCTTGGCGACGGGCGAGGGCCTCCTGACTGACAGCGGGCCGACCCTCATCCATGACGGGGACCATGGTCACAGTACCGTCCCGGTCCTTGATGGCCTCCATCAGATGGACGGGGAAGGCCTCGCGCAGATAGTCGAGGACGTATTCGCGCGGGGTCAGATCGATGGAGAGGTTGTTCCACTCCTCGGGCGGGATGGATGAGAGTCTGCGCTCCATCACCGCCTCATTGGTCGACACGATCTGGACCACGGCTGAGCGGCCGGATCCGAGATCGTCGCGGATGGATGCGATCAGGCTCGGCGCTTTCAGCCCCGCGAGCAGATGGCCGAAGAAGCGCAGTTTGGCGCTCTCAAAGGCCGAGTGAACGGCAGAGGCGGCCTGACCGCTCCGGGGTTTGCCGTCCTCGTCGTTCAGGCCGGTGGCTTTCAGGGCTTGCGCGAGGTTGGCGTGAATCAACTGGAAGGCGTCGGCCCAGGCGTCCCAGATCGCGACGTCGTCGGACGTCAGGGGATGGACGAGCGGCTCGTATTCAACCCCTTCGAACGACAGGCTCCGCGCCACATACAGGCCGAGCGCCTTGAGCTCTCGCGCGACAAGCTCCATCGCCGCGACCCCGCCCCGATCCATGGCCTCGAGGAAGTCCGCTCGCGACATGAAGGGCGCCTCCGGCCCGCCCCACAGGCCGAGCCGGGCGGCATAGGCCAGGTTCTCGGCGGTGGTGGCGCCGGTCGCCGAGACATAGAGGACCCGCGCGTCGGGCAGCCGGTTCTGCAGGGCCAGACCGGCCATGCCCTGGAGTGACGCCTTCTTCGTACCGCGCGCCCCCTTGCCGCCGCCGGCGGCGTTGGCCATCGCATGGGCCTCGTCGAAGGCGACGACGCCGTCGAAGTCCGCGCCGAGCCAGGCGATGATCTGGTCGAGCCGGGATTGGCGATCGCCCCGCGCCGGCTGGCGCAGGGTCGCATAGGTCGTGAACAGAACGCCCCGGTCGAGCCGGATGGCGTCCCCCTGTTTCCAGCTCGACAGGGGGACGATGTCGTGCGCGCCACCCCCGATCGCGGACCAGTCGCGACGCGCGTCCTCGAGCAAGGCGTCGTTTCGCGACAGCCACAGCGCGCGGACCCGTCCCTGGCTCATGTTGTCGGCGATGACGGCGGCGATCTGGCGGCCCTTGCCGCACCCCGTGCCGTCGCCGAGAAAAAAGCCGCGTCGCATCTGGACCGCGCCCTCCCGGTCCTCCGGCGCGAGCACGATCTGGTGAGGAGCCTGGTCCAGTCGCCACCATCCCGGCAGATGGGCGGCGTGCGCCTCGCCGGCGTAGATGACCGTCTCGGTCTGGGCGTCCGAAATCCGGCCCTCGTCGCGCAGGGCGGGCGGCAGGACCGGTCGATAAGTCGGCGCCGGCGGGGCCACCGACGCCATCGGTCCGGACTCGACCAGAGGCGACGGATGCGGGCGCGGCGCGGGCAGGACGATCCGCGCCAGGGCGTGGGCCTGGTAGAGCCCGACATCGCGCCCCTCCCCGGTCCAGGCGCGCACCTCATAGGTCAGCGGCGCCGCCCCCGCCAGGAAGGCCAACCGGCCCGAGGGCAGGGCCAGGCCTCGCCTGCACGCTTCCGGGAGGGCGTTGATCGTCACCGGCAGGCGCGTCCGCGGCTCGGCGCCGACCCGTGGCGCGATCGCCCCGATTATCTGCGCCGCGCCCGACAGGTCCTCGGCGCTCTGGATCGGCGCGGCTTGTGCGCCGCGTTCGATGCGGTCGATCACCAGCAAGCCGGTGTCCACCGATGTCCCATGTTTGGCGAAGGCGCCGAACGGGAAAGCAACGCGGGCCACGACGGCGCCGATCTCGCCAAGGCGGCGAAGCAGGCTTTCGTCCGTCAGTGCGGTGAGCGGGACGATCCCGGCCAACCGGCCATGATCGGCCAGGGCCTTCATGCCCGCCGTCAGATGGGCGGCGAGATCCGCGAACGGAGGATTGCACGCCACCACATTGAAACCGCCCGCGCCGGCGGACAGATCGTGGATATGACGCCCGTCGTGGCGGGTGCGGTCCGCTCGCGGGAACAGCCCGTCGATCAGGTCGGCGCGGCCCGGCGCGAGTTCGTTCAGGGTCAATGTCCCGCCGCACGCCTCCGCGACCGCGGCGAGGAGGCCCGTGCCGGCCGACGGCTCCAGAACGCGATCGCCGGGACGCACCTGGGCGGCCAGGACCGCGAGCGCGGTCAGGTGCGGCGGTGAGGAAAACTGATCCAACGCGACCTGCTCTTCACTGCGACGGGTCTGGGTCAGCCCGAGCGCCGAAACGGCCGCAAGCAGGGTGACGATCTCCACCGGCGCATCTTCCAGACGACTGATCTGGGGCGCGAGACGCCGGATCTGCAGGACCGTCGCCGCCTCGATCGCGTCATAGGCGTCGCGCCAGGTCCAGGCGCCCTCGGCGTCGGACGCGCCGAAGGCGGTGGTCAAGACGGCGGCGACGAGCCGTCGGTCGAGCGGACGGGATCGCGCCAGATGGGTCGCCAGCGCCCGGGCGGCGGCGAGCACATTGGCGGCGGCGTCGCCGGCGGCGGGATCGGCGAACAGGGACAGGTTGCGGGTCGGGGACATGGCGAAAGCTCCGTCAGCCTCGAGCGGAGGGTCCTCCCTCCCGGTCCCACAGGCTCGCCCTCGCCCACCCTTCCCTCGCCTTTCCGGCACAAGGATCTGGACACGACAACGCCGCCCCGGCGCGAACAGGGGCGGCGTCTTGAGGCGAGCCGATGTCAGGCGGCGGTGGGGTCGAGGGCGTCCTCGCCCGCCGGGGTGACGATGAAGGCCCCCACTCCGTCCTCGTCGATGGCGCAGGCCTCCGCGCCGATGTCTCCGTTGTCGGCCTCTCCCCCATCGTCCTCGAGCGCGCCCGCCCAGGACAGGCTGGCCGGCGCCCAGGTCCGCGACGCGGCCTGTTCGGCGACCCAATCGACCAGTTCGGCCTTCTTCAGGGACCTCGCCCGCTCGTCGTCGGCGCCCATGGTCTCGAGCATCCCCAGCAGCAGCGCCCTGGAATGGGCCTGAAGGAAGGGCGCGTCCGGCGTCCAGTGCAGCGTGATGTCCGCCGCACACAGGGCCGCCAGCTCAGCCGCTTCTGTCCGGGCGCTGCGCCGTATCAGCGTCGTCCGTGCTTCGCGAACGTCGAGGCTGATCGCGGTCAGCTCAGCCAACAGACCCATCTTGTCGCCGTGCGGCAAGGCATGGACCCATCCGATGACGGTTCGACCGGAGGCCTGCCAGGCCGCGCGACGGTCGTCGAGCCGCTGGCGAACCTCCCCGTCCAGGCCCTCGATCACCCGTCCGCCCGCCGGATTGAAGTCAGTGGCGAGAATGGCCAAAGCGGAGTCCGCCCGCGCCACATGGGTGCGCAGAACCAGGACGGTGAACAGTCGGGCGATCAGGGCGGTCAGCGCCGCCCCCGGATCATCGGCCAGGGCCCGGATCAGTCCCCGCGTCGCCACCTCGGTGCGGACGCCGTGCAGGGCGTGGTTGACGCCGTCGGTGTCGGGCTCGGGCGCCGCCACCTCCGGCGGGACATAGGTCGGCGGCGCCGTCGACCGGGACGACGGATCGCTATCGGTCGATCCGCCATCCTCGATCTCGGGCTCCTCTGGCGTGTAGCAGCGAACATCCACGCCCGTGCCGGAGGCGGGCCACATCAGCATGGTCGTCACCGCCCGCCCACCACAGCCTGTCTGGTCCGCCGTCACCCGGGCGCGGATCATCGCGACGATCGCGGCGTCGACGACCTCGGGATCGCCGGCTTCGGCCAAGGCCTGCCGGGCCGCGTCCGCCCGTGCGTTGAACACCTCCCGCTGGGCCCGGTAGCGCGCCATCTCCTCGGCCGGGAGTTGGCCGCCATAGACATAGCCCAGAGCCTCCAGATCGTCCGGCAGTTCCGGCTCGGGTCCGGCCGTGACATGCACCGCGATCCCCTCGGCCTCGAACACGGCGGCGATGCCGCGCGCGCGTCGCATCCAGAGGTCAGTCAGGATGTCAGGGTCGAGCAATACGGGAGCCAGCTCCCCGAACAAATCCGCCTCAGTGCGCCCGCCCGCCTCGCCATAGCCGGCCGGGTCCACCAGGGGGCAACGCCGATCCCGGCTGGTGACCCGCCCTTCGTCGAGCCGCTCTGTGATCCGCCAGTCCTGGAAGCCGTGCCCGTCCAGCGCCGCCTCCGCCAGTTCGGCCTGCTCCGCCTTGTCGGGCAGGCGCGCCAGCAGCCGGGCTTGTTTGAGGGTCATGCGGCCCGCCTTCAGGGCCACGAGGGCGACCGGCGGCAGCCCGGACAAAGCGGCCAGGCGCTTGACGTCGATCTCGGCATAACCCAGGGCTCGGGCTATCACAGACACCGTCAGCCTTGATTTGAGCATCCGGCCGATGGCGGCGATGATGTCGGCGACATGGACGGGCACGGCGGTGTTGGTGAGCAGCACCGCGGCCGCTTGGCGGGCGGGATCGGTCTCGACACACACCGTGACGGGATAGCTCTCGTCGATCTCGCCCGCGTCCAGCAGCAAGCCCAGGGCCAGGCGACGGCGACGGCCGTCCAGCGCCATCCAGGCTTCTTCCTTCTTGCCGCGGCCGGGGCGGACGGTGAGGCGCTGCAACTGACCGGCGGCCTTCAACGTGGCGGCCAGGGTCGGGATGTCGTCGTCCGGCGGCTCGCCGAACCGCAGATTCTCGCGCGCGATGCCGATGTCGCCGAGGCGTACGGTGCGCTCATCGCGCTCGACGATCACGGCAGGGGTTACGAGGGCGGGGGTGATGACGGGAACAAGGTCGGTCATGGGGACTCTCCCGCCGGGCTTCGGGGCCCATCCCCGCCGCTCCGGCGCCCGTCAGCGCCCTCACCTCTCTCCTTTGGCCGCGGCGACCGCCACCTCGTTCCAGTCGCCGAACGGCGGGTCTGGACACAGAATACGAACCTCCAGACCGACGAGGGCGAGGCGTCGCCGAAGCCGCGCCGCGGCGCCCTCGCCCACGGCTCCCCGGTCGGCGGCGATCAGCACGCGGCGCACCGCCTCCGGCGGCGTCCAGGCGGCGAGGTTGTTCGCCGCCATCAGGGCCCAGCCCGGAAGCTGGAAACGGTCCATGGCGCACAGGGTCGTGACCACGCCCTCCCCGACCAGCATCTCCTCGGCGACCGGAGCCAGTCGAACGGCGGCGCCGGCGGGAACCCGGCCGACAGTCTTGCGCATCAACCGGAGGCCCGAGGCGAGACGCCCGTTTCGATCCAGATAGGTCAGCTCGACAGCTGTCAGTCGATCCTCTGCGTCACTGACCCGCGCCACGAATGCCGGGCGGCCTCGACCGCGCGGCCGGTAGACAGAGACGGGAGCCTCGGGATGGAAGCCGAGGTTCATGACGTCGCCGAAATCCTGGACAGCGCGAAGGCACAGGTAGCGATCCGCGGCGTCGTCACTGTCTATTCGGCGACAACCGGCCCAGAGGTCCGAGGCCGTCTGGAGACGAAGACGGGGATCGGGCTTGGCGATCGACGGCCCCGCTGGCCTGCCGCCCGTCAATCGGCCGGCGTCGTCGATGAAGCCCCGGTCGTGCAACTGATCTCGGATGGTCCTCCAGTCCGACCGGCCAAAGCCGTGAATGACGACCCGGTTGTCGGTCAACAAAAGCGAGGCCGAGCGATCCTGCTCACTATGGCCGGGCGCCGGGACATTGGCGCGCCGGCCGTCGGAATAGAGATCCCCGCCTAGGGCGGCGACGATGCGGTGCAAGGTCATGGTCGCCTCAGATCAGGCCGAGGGCCTTGAAGCTGGCCGTACCTTCCCGGCCGACGACGAGGTGGTCATGGACCTGGAGATTGAACACCCGCGCCGCCTCGACGATCTGGCGTGTCATCTGGATGTCGGCCTGCGAAGGCGTCGGATCACCGGAGGGATGATTGTGCACCAGGATCAACGCCGAAGCCGAAAGCTCGAGGGCACGGCGGATTACCTCCCGGGGGTACACTGGAGCGTGGTCAACGGTACCGTGAGCGACCAGTTCATCCCGGAGCAGGTTGTTCCGCCGATCCAGAAACAGGGTGCGAAACTGCTCGCGCGGCTCATGCGCGAGCGCCGTCCGGACATAGGCCACAAGCGCCGTCCACGATGTAATGAGGGGGCGGCGGCAGGTTTCGTCGCGCGCCAGGCGGATCGCCAGCTCCCGCAACAGCTTGAGATCCGACAGGGCGACGGGGCCGAGGCCGCGCGCCCGAGCCAGTTCCCCGGGCTCCGCTGCGACGACGGCGCCCAGACCTGCGAACCGCTCAAGCAAGGCGGCGGCGAGCTGATCCGTGTTCATGCCCGGTTCGGGGTCCGACCGCCTCAACATCAATCCCAGCAGGGATTGGTCGTCCAACGTCGCATGGATGAGGCTCGGCGGTGCGGGTCTGGGCTGGTGCGGGTCCGCGGCCCAGGGCGGGGTCGGGTTCGATCTCATGGCGGTCTCCTTCTCCGCTCCACCACGGAGCACCCGCCGTCCGGCCTTCCCTTCTCGCTTTCAGATCCCGGCCAGGCCTTCGCGCTCGATGTGGCCTGACTGAGCGCGTCGCACGCCTTCTACAGCCGCGGAGGACTCCGCTGGCGCGGACGACAGCGAAGACAAGCGGCGCAATCGATCCGCCGCCGTCTCTAGGCCGCGTAGGGCAACTGCGTCATCATGCCTGCCGCCAAGTGATTGAGATGATGGCAATGGAAGGCCCATGCGCCGGGATTCGCGGCATCAAGGGCTATTGTGACAGACCGCTGCGGCGGAATGTTTACGGTGTCCCGCATGGCGCCGGAGAACCGGGCACCGTCGATCGCCACAACCTGAAAATGGTGACCATCGCCGGGATCAAGCTGATCGGCGTCTACTGAGCCCCTGACCGCGCGGCGAGCCGCCGCGCGGTCAGCAGTCCCGGACACGGCCGGTCGGCGCCAGCTTTATCGCGGTCTGATCGCCGTGACTTCAGCAGCACTGCCACGAACCGTCAGATCGAAATCGACCCGATCCCCGACCTTGGCCGTCGCGATGACAGCCGGAGCCGCGGTGAAGCCCATGGTCATCGCGGGCCATTCCACATCGGGGATCGCGGCGTGGTCGATGGTGATCTTGCCGGCCGCCGGATCGACCGCGGTGATCGTGCCGGTTCCCTTTCCGGTCTTGTCCGTCTCGGCTGCCATCGGTGGCGCGGCCATGTCAGTCCGGGCGGAACCGGTCGCGGTGTCGGTCTGCCCCTCGGCCTTGCCCGTCTGTGGCTGACCGCAGGCGGCCAGACCTATCGTCAGGGCGGTCGAGATCAAAAGGATACTTTTCATGGTGTCGGCCCTTGGGTGGTCGAGGGTGAACGTCGTTTCCGGCGTCTCAGGAGGAGATAGCCTGCGGGGATAACGAGCATCGACAGTAAAGGCGCCGTGATCATGCCGCCGATCACCGGCGCCGCTATCCGGCTCATAACCTCCGAGCCGGCGCCGTGACCGACAAGGATCGGGAACAACCCCGCCAGGATCACCGCCACGGTCATGGCCTTGGGCCGGACCCGCAGCAAAGCGCCTTCGCGCACGGCTTCGCCGACCTGGCCCCCATCGGGATCAGGTCCGCGATCCCTGAGCGCGTGCTTTAGATAGATCAGCATCACCACTCCAAACTCGGCCGACAGGCCGGCTAGGGCGATGAAGCCGACGCCGGTGGCGACCGACTGGTTGAAGCCGAGCAGGTAGAGCAGCCAGACGCCGCCGGTCAGAGCGAACGGCAGGGTGGCCATGATCAGCAGGGCTTCATCGAACCGGCCGAAGGTCAGGTAGAGGAGGATGAAAATGATCAGGAGCGTGGCCGGAACCACGATCTTGAGCCGTTCCGCCGCCCGCGCCAGATATTCGAACTGGCCGGAATAGGCGACGCTGACGCCGGGACCCAGCTTCACCTCGCTGGCCACCGCCCGCCGCAGATCGTTCACCGTCGAGGCCAGGTCGCGCCCCCGCACATCGACATAGACCCAGGTGGTCGGCCGGCCGTTCTCGGACTTGAGCATCGGCGGACCGTCCGCGATCTTCAGATCGGCGACGGCGCCCAGGGTGATCTGCTGGCCCGACGGCGTCAGGACCGGCAGGGCCCGGAGTTGCTCCACGCTGTCCCTCAGCTCGCGCGGATAGCGGACGCTGATCGGGTAACGGGCCAGGCCTTCGACCGTCTGGCCGACGGTCTCGCCGCCGATCGCGCCGGACACGATCGACTGGACATCGGCGATGTTCAGGCCGTAACGGCCGGCCGCAGCCCGATCGATGTCGATGTCCACATAGCGTCCTCCGGTCAGGCGCTCCGCCAGGGCCGTGCTCACTCCGGGAACGGACTTCGCCACCTCCGCCACCTGGGCCGCGATGCGGTCGATCTCGCCGAGATCCGCGCCCGACACCTTCACACCGATCGGGCTCTTGATGCCTGTCGCCAACATGTCGATGCGGTTTCGGATCGGAGGCACCCAGACGTTGGCCAGGCCAGGGACCTGCACAGCCCGATCGAGCGCCTCCACCAGTTTTTCCGGCGTCATCCCGGGCCGCCACTGGTCACGTGGCTTGAACTGGATGGTGGTCTCGAACATCTCCAGCGGGGCCGGATCGGTCGCGGTTTCGGCCCGACCCGCCTTGCCGAGCACCGTCGCGACCTCCGGCACCGTGCGGATCATCCGGTCGGTCTGCTGCAACAGCTCGGCGGCCTTGCCCGCAGACAGGCCGGGCTGGGCCGAAGGCATGTAGAGCAGGTCGCCCTCGTCCATCGCCGGCATGAACTCGCCCCCCAGCCGGCTCAACGGCCAGGCTGTCGTCGCGAAGACGATAAGGGCGATCGCCAGGGTCCGCTTCGGATATGTCAGCACCCAGTCCAGGGGTCCGCGATAGACGTGGGTCAGCCATCGGTTGATCGGATTGCTTTGCTCGGCGGGAATCCGTCCCCGGATCAGATAGCCCATCAGCACGGGGACGAGCGTAACGGACAGGATCGCCGCCGCCGCCATCGCATAGCTCTTGGTGAAGGCGAGAGGCGCGAACAGCCGGCCCTCCTGCGCCTGCAGGCTGAACACCGGAATGAACGACAAGGTGATGATCACCAAGCTGAGGAACAGCGCCGGCCCGACCTCGACCGCGGCCTCGGTGATCACCGCCCAGCGCTTTTCGCCGTCCAGCTTGTCGTCGGGATGATCGTGCTCCCATCGCTCGATGTGTTTGTGTGCGTTCTCGATCATCACGACCGCCGCATCGACCATGGCCCCGATGGCGATGGCGATGCCCCCCAGCGACATGATGTTGGCGTTCACCCCCTGCACATTCATGATCAGGAAGGCCGCCAGAACCCCGAGCGGGAGGGTCAGGATGGCGACGAGCGCCGATCGCGCGTGCCAGAGGAACAGGCCGCACACCAGGGCGACGATGAGGAATTCCTCGATCAGCTTGCCGCTCAGATTCTCGATCGCCCGGTCGATGAGTCGGGAGCGATCGTAGGTGGCTACGACCTCGACCCCCGGGGGGAGCCCGGCCTTCAGGGTCTGGAGTTTTTCGGCGACGGCCGCGATCGTGGCCCGCGCGTTCCCACCGGAGCGGAGGATGACGACGCCGCCGGCGACCTCGCCCTCGCCGTTCAGTTCGGCCACGCCGCGCCGCATCTCGGGGCCGATCTGGATGGTCGCCACGTCCCCGAGCCGGATCGGCACGCCGCCCGCCGCCGTGCGGACAGGAACGGCCCGGAAGTCGTCGAGCGTCGTCAGATAGCCGTTGGCGCGCACCATGTATTCGGCCTCGGCCAGCTCGAGCACCGAGCCGCCCGTCTCGCCATTGGCCCGCTGGAGCGCCTCCACCACCGCCTGCTGGGGGACGCCGTAAGAGGCGAGCCTGACCGGGTCGAGAACGACCTGGTACTGCCGCACCATGCCGCCTAGGCTGGCGACCTCGGCTACGCCCGGCACGGTCTTCAACTCATAGCGGAGGAACCAGTCCTGCAGGCTGCGCAGCTGCGCGAGGTCGGCGCGACCGGTGCGGTCAACCAGAGCGTATTCGTAAACCCAGCCCACGCCGGTGGCGTCCGGACCGAGCGCGGGTCGGGCGGTCGGCGGAAGCCGCGCCTGAACCTGATTGAGGTATTCGAGGACCCGGGATCGGGCCCAGTAGAGATCGGTTCCGTCCTCGAACAGAACATAGACAAAGCTGTCGCCGAAGAAGGAATAGCCCCGCACGGTTCGCGCGCCGGGCACCGAGAGCATGGTGGTGGCCAGTGGATAGGTGACCTGGTTCTCGACGAGCTGGGGCGCCTGCCCGGGATAGCTGGTGCGGATGATCACCTGCACATCCGACAGGTCCGGCAGGGCGTCGATCGGGGTCGTACGCACCGCCCACAGTCCGGCGGCCAGCAGGGCCAAGGCGCCCATGAGCACCAGAAAACGCCCCTTGACCGAGGCGCGGATGATCGCGGCGATCATTGTGCGGGCCGCCTGCGCGGCGCGGGCGTGGTCGCGGGTTGGGTCGTCAAAGCGGGCGGCATCGACGTCGCCGCCGGCCCCGCGACCTCACCGATCGGACGCGCCGCGACGCCGGACAGGCTGGCTTCGGAATCGATCAAGAATTGACCGGAGGCGACGATCCGTTCGCCGTTCCTCAGACCGGCGAGGATCTCCGTCTGGCCGCTCGCCTCCCGGCCGATGCGCACCTCGGCCGGCTGGAAGTGGCCCTCAGGCAAAGCGAGCATGACGATGTCTCGTTGTCCGGTGCGGATCACCGCCTCGGTGGGCACGATCAGCGCCCGCGTCCCCCCGCCGCCGAAGACGATCTGGCCGAACATTCCGGGCCGCAGCCGCCCGCCGCGATTGACCATCTCGATGCGGCCGGTGACCGTGCGGCTGTCGCCGACGACCTCCGGCAACAGCGCCGTCAACCGACCGGTGAATCGCTCGCCCGGAAAGGCTGCCAAGGTCACCTCGACGGACTGGCCGACCCGCAACCGGCCCGGCAGGGCCTCAGGGACCGCGGCGTTGAGCCAGACGGTGGACAGGTCGTTGATCTCGGCCAAGGTCATGCCTTGGCTGACGCTCATCCCGGCGCGCACGCCCAAGGTCTTGATCACGCCGCCGATCGGGCTGGAGAGGGTGATCGTGTTGCGGGGCCGTCCGCTGCGCTCGACCGCACCGATCAGGCTTTCCGACATTCCAAGCAGGACGAGGCGCTGACGCGCCGCCTGGATGAGCGACGCGTCGCCAGTCCGGCGTACGGCCAGATATTCCGTCTGAGCGCCGCCCCACGACGGGATCAGCAGATCAACCAGAGGCGCGCCGGCGGCGATCACATCGCCCGGCGCGCGGCCGTAGACCCGCTGCACAAATCCGTCTGCCCGCGACTGCACCAGGGCGACGTCGCGCTGGTTGAAGTCGATCACGGCCGTGGCGCGGAGATCCCCCTCTAACATGCCGGAGCGCGCCGTGGCGAACCGGACCCCGAGGTTCTGGGTCAAGGACGGATCGATCCGCACGCCGTTCGCGGCCCCGGCCTCGTCGGCGTATTTCGGGATCGTGTCCATGTTCATGGAGGACTTTCCCGGTCCCGGGTAGCGCTCGTTGGGAACCATCGGATCGTACCAGTAGAGCACCCTGCGCTGGCCTGCCGCCGGTTCGGCCGCGCCGCCGGCGCCGCCCGGCGGTCGGGCGATCAGAATCCCGGCGCCGACGCCGACCCCGACCAGCAGCAGCGCCGCCGCGGTCATGGCCAGCCGGTTGTCGCGAAACCCGATCATCGGTCGCTCCCATAGGTCAGGCTGATTTCGGCGGCGTGACGAACCGCCGCCGCTTCCTTGTCCAGGACGTCGAGCCGGGCCTCTGCCACGGCGGTGAAGGCCCGAACGATTTCGCCGATCCCGATCCGTCCCGCCGCATAGGCCGCCGTCTCCAGATCGGATTGCTGCACGACAGCGGGCAAAACCACGTCCCGCGCCCGGATCCAGAGATCCTGATCCATCGCGTGCTGGGCCAGATCGCTCTGCAGATCGGCTTCGAGGCGCCGCCGCGTCGCGTCGCGCTCGGAGTTCACCCTGCGAGCGTCGGCCGCCCGCGCGGCGATCAACGGCTCCTGACGCTCTCTCTGAAAGAGCGGCAGGCTGACGCTGGCCCCCACGGACAACATGTCGCCAAACCGCGGATCGCGACGCTGGTAGCTGGCCTCCACCGACCAGTCCGGCCGGCGTGCGGCGCGCGCCAGATCCAGTTCGGCTTCGGCGCGGCGTCCCTGCGCGCCATAGGCGCGAAACGCCGGCAACTCCTCGAGTCCCGCACGCAGACCCGCCGGGTCGAGGGCAGCGGCGTCGGGCGGCGCACCCCGCGGGCTCGGCGCCGGATCACCGGTCCAGCGGGTCAGCACGGCTCGGGCGGCCTCCCGCTCGGCGAGCAGCCGGCTGCGGCGATCGTCCAGGAGCGCTTTCAGTTGAATGGGCGCCAGAGCCGTGGCCGGACGATCCGCGCCCGACGCGACGCCGGAAGGGGCGGCTTCCCAGAGGGGTTGCAGCGCCGCAAGAACCTGATCGACGGCGGCCAACTTGCGGTCCGCATAATACAGGTCGATCCAGGCGACGCCGGTCGCGATCCGAACCTCTCGCAGGGCCGTGGCCTCGTCGGCCGCGGCGACGCCGATCGCGGCCTCCGCCAGGCCGCGCTCCGCCCGGCGGCGCGCCCGGCTCGGCAGCGCCTGTTCGACGCCGACCCGCAGGGCGGTGAAATCGTCCTCGCCGAACTGTCCCGCGAACGGCCCGGTCACCGGAAAGCCGTCGAGCCCGAATTTCAGACGCGGATCCGGCAGTCGGCCGGCGGCGGGCGCGGCGGCGCGCGCGGCATCGACCTCAAGCGCGCGGGCTCTCAAGCCCGGCGCATCCGCGGCGGCGCGCGCCAGAGCCGCGTCGAATGTCTGGGGGTCGGCCTGGGCCGGCGCCGTCCAGAGGCCCAGCAGCAGGACGGCCGTCCCCAGCCATGATCGGCGGCCGTGCAGGACGCCGAGCCGCACCCGCGACGGCGGGATGGCGACGATGGGCGAACAGGCGACGGCGGGCGCCGTCGAACGGGAGCGAAAGGTCATGAAAATCCTCGATACCCGCCACGTCCGCCTCTGGGGCGTGACGCAGGCGTAGGGCTCAATCGATCAGAGACGGCCGCAAAGCGGGCGCGGCCTTCCGATCAGCGGAAGCGGTCTACGGCAGCGGTTTCGGTGGATTCTTTAGCGGGAGCGGGCTTGCGCCCTCCCGCACGACGTCGATCACGGGGAACCTCGTTCCTCGCGACGCGAACGGACGCCCAAGGGCCGGCGCGGGGGGCATGGGCGCGGCGATGGCGGCGCAGCCCATCTTGGCGATGCAGTCCGGAGTCATCTTGCTGCAGGGGATCATGGCTCCCCCGGCGGCTTCATCCGTCATCACCATCATCTCGGCGCAGTCCATCTCCATCATGGCGCCTGTCGTCGCGGCCACCTGGACCGGCGTGGCGTGCGCCGACGATTGGCCGACAAAGCCGGCCACCGCGAGAGCGAAGACAAGGGTGCGGACGATGTTCCACATGACGGACTGAGGATAGGCTCCCCAAGGGACTATGAGTCAATATTCGTCGGGGAAGCCGACACGTTTACCGTCGCGCCTGTGATTAGAGAGCCCAGCGGTTTGTGCAGGTCTGGCGAGGGATTACCGGCCAGCGCCCGTATATCTCAATGAACCTTCTGGTTTCGGAGCCTCGAAATGACCTCTCGCAAGATCCTCTGTCTCGTTGGCGCGGCCAGCGCCCTGTTTCTGGTCGCCACCCAGGCCGACGCCCACGCCCGCGTCGTCGCGTCCACGCCCACGGCCAGCGCGACCGTCGCCTCGCCCCGCTCGATTGCGGTGACCTTCAGCGAACGCGTGGTCCCGGCCTTTTCGGGTTTCAACGTCGTCAACGCCGCCGGCGCCGCCTTCGTCGTCACCACCGCGGTGTCCAGAGACGGCAGGACCCTGTCCGGCCGGACCGGGCGTCGGCTCGCCGCCGGCGCCTACACCGTCCGCTGGCACGCGGCCTCGGCGGACGGTCATCGCATGACCGGCGCCATCCCCTTCCGCGTGCGCTGAGCCTCGTGCTCGACGGTTTGGTCATCCTGCTCCGCCTGGCGCAGTATGGAGGCGCGGTCGTCCTTCTCGGAACCCCGCTGTTCCTCCTCTATGGGCTGCGCGAGTCGGACGGATTGGCGCTTGGTTGGCCAAGGCGGTTGCTGATCGCCGCCTCGGCCGTGGTGGCGGTCACATCAACCGCCGCGCTCCTGGCCCAGACGGCGGTGATGGCGGGCTCTGTCGTCGAGGGCCTCAAGCCCGCGTCCCTGGGCCTCATGATCACCGGCACGACTCTGGGGCCGGCCTTCCTGATCCGCGCCCTGATCGCCACGACCGCCCTGCTCGTCCTGGTGCTGGCAAAGCCCTCCCGACAGGTCTGGATCGCCGTCAGTCTGGCCGGGCTGATGGTCAGCGCCAGTTTCGCCTGGACGGGTCATGGCGCGTCCACGGAGGGACCTGGGCATCTCATTCATCTGACGGGCGCGATCCTCCACAGCTGGGCCGCCGCGGTCTGGCTCGGCGCCCTCGCGGCCCTGCTGATCCTGACGCTGAGTCACCGTCCCGCGCCGGCGACGGACCGGCTGCTCCACCAGGCGCTTCACGGCTTCGCCGGTGTGGGGACCGCGTCGGTCGCCGTTCTGGTGCTGAGCGGGCTGGTCAACAGCTGGTTCATGGTCGGCCCCGATCACCTCACCGACCTTCTCGTCACCCCCTACGGCCTGTTGCTGACGGCCAAGCTGCTCATCTTCGCGCTCATGCTGGTTCTGGCCGCCGCGAACCGGTTCCGCCTGACCCCCGATCTGGGCAACGCCTTGGACGATCCTGAGGATCTCCGGGTCGCGGTCGGGCGACTGAAGCGCAGCCTGGTGATGGAAACCCTGCTCGCCCTGGCGCTCCTCGCCGTCGTCGCGGTCATGGGCACATTGGCCCCGGTGTCGGCGATGGCCATGTCGATGTAGTCGTTAAGACACCGCTGGTCATCTCGCCCGAGGGATTCGGCGGCTGTGCGCGTAGTAGGGTCAGGGCGGCAAGGAGACGGTTCGATGGCGCGTGATCTGGATGATCTTTTGATGAGATGGGCGGCGAGTCCGGTCGACCGGACTTTCGGCGAGCTGGAGCCCCTCGTCTGGAGCCGGGTCGAGGCCCTTCGCGGCGAGACGCTTGCTTCGCAGCTGCGGCTCGGAGTGATGGTCCTGGCCTTGGCGACCGGCCTCGCCGCGGGCGGCGTCGGTGCGGTCGTCGCCCCCAGGCCGCCCGGCGATATGTCCATCTTCACGGTCAATGCGGGTCTGTCGCCGCTGGCGCGGCTCGAGGCCGGCCGTTGATGCGCGGCTGGCGGGCCATCGTCCTGACCGCCGTGTTGGCCGCGCTCGCCGGCGGAGCCGGCTCCTGGATCAGCGCAACATGGGTGCTGGCCCGGCGGGAACCGCCCTCCCTGCACGACATCGTCCACCATGACCTCAAGCTCTCGCCCGACCAGTTGATCCGCATCGAGGCGGTCGAGGCCCGGTTCGCGGCGCGACGGCCCGCGTTGGACGCCGATGTTCGCGCAGCGAATCGGGAGTTGGCGCGCGCCATCGAGCAAAGCGACGGCGACAGTCCCCAGGTGCAGGCCGCGGTGGACCATTTCCACATGGCCATGGGCGCGCTGCAGAAGGAGACGATCGCCCACGTCTTCGAAATGCGGTCCGTGCTGACGCCGGCGCAGGCGGACGTCTTCGACCGCCGGATCGTCGCGGCGCTCACGCCCGACGCGCGTTAGCCTCCGGGGTGGGGAGTCCCGCGGACCTGTCAGCCCGCGCCGCCGCCGGCGACCGCGCGGCTTTCAGCGAACTGATGCGGCAAACCAGCGCCGGCTTGCTCCGCTTCATTCGGCGGTACGTCGGCGACGAACAGGACGCCTGGGACCTTCTTCAGGACAGTTATGCGGCGTCCTGGATCCATATCCGCCGCTATGACCACATACGGCCGTTCGAGGCCTGGATCCGGACCATCGCCCTGAACAAATGCCGCGACTGGAGCCGTCGTCGGTTCGTGCGCAGGCTGATCCGCGGCGGCGGCGACCTGGCGTCCCCCGAGGCCATGTCTGTCTCCGACGGCGCCGAGCCGGCCGACGAACGGATCGACACCAGTGGTGCGCTGGCGCGGCTGAACACGGAGATCAGTCGTCTGCCGTCACATTTGAAGGCTCCCCTTCTCCTCACCGCCTTCGAAGGCCGCAGCCAGGCCGAGACGGCCGCAATCTTGGGGGTGTCCATCAAGACCGTCGAAACCCGCCTCGCCCGCGCGCGCCGCAAGCTCCTTGAGGTCCTGCGCGATCCACCCGCGGGCTCCGAGACCCGGGGATGAGCCCGTCGACTTCTTCACGACCAGAGGCAGCACGCAAGGGAAGAGCAAGCCAGGGTCCAGGCCCGATCCCTCTGACGACAATCGACGTGTCGAGCTGGGTGGTCAGTGCACCATGAAGGCGAACGTCCCGTTCACGGTCCGCGTGCCGGTCCCGGCTGTCCAGGCCACGGTGTAATTCCCGGCCGGCAGCGGCGGGGTCGGGCTTGTAAAGGTCTCCACCGGCCCGTCTGGCAGGGCCGCCGACAAGGGGATCCGCTGCCCTACCGCATTGGACAGGCTGACGGACTGGAGGGTCATGGGCTGCGGCAGGGTCAGGGAGATCGCGTCCGGCGAGCCCTGGACCATGGCGCCGTTAGCCGGCGACGAAGCGGTCAGAGCCGTACCCGTCGGCGGCATGGCGGTCATGCCGGCCATGCCCGCCATGCTCGAATGATCCATGCCCTGCATGGCCGAGTGATCCATCGCTCCGGCCGGAGCGCCCGGGGTGGGCGTTGGAGCCATGCCGGGCATGCCGGCGTGGTCCATGCCCTGCATCGTTGAATGACCCATGCCCGACATGGCCGAATGATCCATCGCGCCGGACGGCGCCGTCGTCTGTGGGGCCGGAGCCATGCCCGGCATGCTGGCGTGATCCATCCCCTGCATCGTCGAGTAATCCATTCCCGCCATGGCCGAGTGATCCATCGTCCCTGCCGGGGCCGTGGCCCGCGCGCGCCGGCCCATTCCGGGCATGCTGGAATGGTCCATCCCCGACATGGCCGAATGATCCATGCCGGCCATGGCCGAGTGGTCCATCGTGCCGCCCGGGGTTGCGGTCCGCGAAGCCGCAGCCATGCCGGGCATGGCGGAATGATCCATCCCCGGCATCGTCGAATGATCCATGCCGGCCATGGCCGAGTGGTCCATGCCCGGCATTCCCGACATGTCCGTCGTCCCGCCGGCGGTGGTCGCCTGAGGCCCGCCTGTAGCCGCGGGTCCGGAGGCGGCGCGCCCCGTCCGAGCGTCGCAGGCGCTCAGCGAAATCAGCGCGAACAACCCGATCGCCACGCCGGTCATGAGATGGGATCTGTGGGTCATTGCGGAATCCTTCAAGACAAAACCTGCGATCAGCCGCCGCGACGGGGCGGCGAGCCGAACTCGGGATCGTTGCTGACGCGCCGGGCGATCGTGCCCGCTGGATGGGTGAACCAGCCGGGGTCCGAATAGTCGCCGGGCGCGATGTCGTCGCGGGTCTTCACCAGGGTGAACATGCCGCCCATCTCGACATTCCCGAACGGGCCATGGCCGGTCATCATGGCCATGGTGTTGGCCGGCCCCTGATGGCCCCCGTCGGTATGCTCTTGATGCTCGGCCATGCCCTCGCGCGCCATGGGCAGGAAGCCGGGCGACATCTGGCGCATCCTGGCGGCGACCCCGTTCTGGTTCACGCCGGTAGGATTGGGCACGCCGTGTCCCATGGCGTTCATGGTGTGGTGGGCCATGTGGCAATGCAGGGCCCAGTCGCCGGGCACCGCCGTGAACTCGATGTCGCGCATTTGCCCGACGCTGACCAGTTCGGTCACCTCGCGACGCCATTGGCCCTGGGGCCATCGCCCGCCGTCCGATCCCGTGACCAGGAACTCGACGCCGTGCAGGTGGATGGGATGGTTCCACATCGACAGATTGCCGACCCGAACGCGCACCCGGTCGCCGGTGCGTGTCACAAGCGGCTCGATGGCCGGGAAGACCTTGGAGTTGAAGGTCCACAGATCGAAATCGACCATCACCGAGGGGTCCGGTCGCCAGGTTCCCGGCTTCATGGCCCAGTTGTGCAGCAGGAAGGCGAAGTCGCGGTCGATGCTTTCGCGCTGGCGCGGATGGATGATGAACAGACCCATCATGCCATAGGCCATCTGGGTCATTTCATCCGCGTGCGGATGATACATATGGGTGCCGTGCTGGCGCAGGGTGAATTCGTAGACGAAGGTCTCGCCGGGCTGGATCTGCGGCTGGGTGACGCCGCCGACCCCGTCCATGCCGTTGGGCAGGATCAGGCCGTGCCAGTGGACGGAGGTATGCTCCCCCAGCCGGTTGGTGACGAAGATGCGGACCCGGTCGCCCTCGACCGCCTCGAACGTCGGGCCGGGCGTGGAGCCGTTATAGCCCCAGCAGGTCGCGACCGTGCCCGGACCGAACTCGTGCTGGATCTCCTCGGCGACGAGGTGGAACTCCTTGACCCCGTCGTTCATCCGCCACGGCAGCGTCCAGCCGTTCAGCGTTCGCACCGGGGTATAGCGATCATCGCGCGGCACGGCGGGCGCAGGGCCTGTCGGGATGGTGCGTGCGGGTCCGCGGCCGGGGACGGCCGCGGCCGGGGTATGCGCCGAATGATCCTGGGCGGCGGCGCGGCTGACCGGGCCGGCCAACGAGGCGACGGTCGCCACCCCCGTGGCCAGCATCATGTCCCTGCGGCTGAGGCTCATGGCCGGCCTCCATTGTGTTGGCTGTGATCGACGGAGGACGCGGGCGCCGATGACGCCGCCGCCGGCGGCGCGCCGCCGCCGTGGCGGGCGTGGTCCATCGCGGGGGCGCCGGGCGGCGTCTGCGAGGTCGCCGGAGTGGCCAGGATGTCGGCCACGCTTTCGGTGCGCTCCGAGACCTGACGTTCGCTCGGCAGGCGCGCGCCGACCAGCCGCATCAGTTCGATGCGCGCCAACCAGTAGTCCCGCACCGATTCCAGATACCTCTGGTAGGCGTCATACTCCTGGGTCTTGGCCTGAATGACGTCGAAGACGCCGATGAGCATGAAATTCTGCTCTTCCTGACTGCGCACCGTCACGGTCTCGCGCTGCGGCACCAGGGAGTCCCGATGGATGCGCACGATGTCGCTCAGCACCCTGACGCGTTCCGCCGCCAGATCAATGCCGTTGCCGGACATCAGCTCCACCCGGGCCAAGCGCGCCCGCGCCAGTCTCAGCTGGGCGTCAGCCCGGGCGACGCGCGCCTGTCCCTGATTGAAGATCGGCAACTCCAGGTCCAGCGTCGGGCCACTGATCTTCGAGCCGTCGATCTCTTCTTCGCGCTCATAGCCGATGGACGTGCCGCCCAGCAGGCGGAAATTGCGGGTGACCCTCGCGGCGCTGGCGCTGATCTCGGCCTCCTGCCGGGCGGCCATCAATCCCAGGCTGCGGGTCTCGGCCATGCGCCTCAACTCGGCGGGATCGTCTTCGGTCGCGACCGGCAGCGGCAGGACCACGCCGGCGTTCCAGTCGGTCTCCGAACCGCGAAGCCCGATCAAGGTGTTCAGCTCTAGCCGCGCCATCCGGGCCTCGACCGCGGCGCGGGCGGCATCGATCCGCGCCGAACTGGCGGCGGCCAGTTCTCGATTGAGCTGAAGCTCGGTGATGTTGCCGGCGTCGAAATACCGTTGGGAGAGGTCTGCGGACACGTCGAGCGCCTCCGCCACCGCCGCCCGCATCTCCGCGATCTGCTGGGCTCCCACAAAGGTGTACCAGGCCGCCTCGACGTCCAGGCTCACGTCCAGAACGGCGGCGGCGATCCGATAGCGGGCGCGTTGGTTCTCCAGCCGGGCCAGCCGGACCCGGGACGGCAACACCAGAAGGTCTATCAGGGGCGCCGAAAGCCCGTAGGTCAGCTGCTCTCCCGCCCCGTCCTCCAGCGACAGGCGTGACGCCCCGATCCGCGGATTGGCGATCTGGATGGCCTCGAGCACATCGGCCCGCGCCAGACCGAGTTCGGCATATTGTTCCTGCAGGCGAGGGCTGCGCACCATCGCCATTCTCACCGCGAGATCCGCGCTCATCGGCTGGGCCAGCCAACTCTGAACCAGGGCGTCGTCCCCGGCCGTCCCGTTGGCTTCCCAGCCCAGCGCCGGCGCGCCGCGATCGGCCAGGAGACGGTTGATCTCGGTGGTATCCCGGGTCGGATCGACCGTCGCGCAGGCGGCCAGCGACACCGCAAGGCCGATGACGATGAGAGGTCGACTCACAATGTTCATACGTTTTCGCCCGGCTTGCCTGTTCGTCAGATATACGCGCCACGGGAGGTGATCCCTCGATGAACTGACTAAAAAACCCG
>JBBRFV010000004.1:0-23788 GCA_038241335.1 Caulobacterales bacterium
GATCCAGTCGAAGGCCGACATCGTCTTCGCCGGCGCGACGATGACGGTGAACGGCGCCCCCGCCACCCCGGCCAACTTGCTGACCGTGCTGAACGGCCAATTGACGGGCGCCACCGCCTCCTTCGCCAACGGCCGATTGACCATCAAGGCCACCGGCGCGTCCGATGGGATCGCCATCGCCGATGATGCGACCACGCCCAGCGACAAGGCGGGGCGCGGCTTCTCGCACTATTTCGGCATGAACGACCTGGTCTCCACGGACCGCCCGGCTCTCTACGACAATGGCCTGACCGCCGCCTCGCAACTGGGGTTCACGCCCAACGAGCCCGTGACCTTCCGTTTCACGACCGAGACCGGGGCGAAGCTGCGGGACCTTGAGGTGAAGATGCCTCCGGGGGGAACGGCCGGCGATCTGGTCACGCGCCTGAACGACCCGGTCCTCGGCGTCGGCCGTTTCGGCTCGTTCGCCTTGGGGACCGACGGCAGCCTGTCCTTCACCGGCTTCGGCAATCCGCCCCCCACCATGAGCGTGCTCGAGGACAAGACGACCCAGATACCGTCCGGGGTGTCGGTGACCGAACTGTTCGGCCTCGACGGCGGCGTCCGGGCGTCGCGGGCCGACGGCTTCTCGCTGCGCACCGACATCCGCCAGAGCCCGTCCAAACTGTCCCTCGCCCAGCTGAATCTGTCGGCGGCGGCCGGAACGCCGGCGCTGAGCCCCGGCGACGGCCGCGGCGCCCTGGTTCTCGCTGACGCCGGCGAACGGTCGGCCCGGTTCCAGGCCGCCGGGGGTTCATCCGGCGGGCCCATCTCGGTGTCGCGATACGCGTCCGAAATGGCGGGCGAAATCGGCGGCAAGGCAGCCTCGGCCAAGAACGCCCGTGACACAGCCCAGGCGCTCTTCACCGAGGCCTCGTCGCGCCAGACAGCCCAGGAGGGCGTCAATCTGGACGAGGAGCTGGTGCTTATGACCACCTACCAGCAGGCCTTCAACGCTTCGGCCCGCCTGATCCAGGCGGCCAAGGACATGTACGACACGCTTCTGGGGATGGTCCAATGACCCGCGTCGCGACTTTCGGAAACTACCAGTCGGCCCTGCTGAACCTGATGGCGACCCAGAACCGGGCGGCGGACGCCCAGGAGCGGGTGTCGACGCAGAAGAACGCCACCGACCTGACCGGCTTCGGCCGCCAGTCCGAGACCCTGACGGCCATGAAGGGCGCCCAGAGCCGGCTACAGGGGTTTATGAGCACCGCCGAAGCCGTCTCGGCCCGTCTGACCACGCAGGACCTGGCCCTGAACCAGATCAACGACGGCGTGGCGGGAATCCGCGAGGCGATCGGCAGCGCGCTGTCGACCGACTCCATGGGCTCCCTGATGCTGGACCTGGAGGGACAGTTCCAGTCGATCCGTGGCGGCCTGACCATGCGCCACGAGGGCGGCTACCTGTTCTCGGGCGCATCGACGACGACCCCGCCGGTGAACGTGTCCAACCTGTCGGAACTGGCCGCCGCGCCGTCCGTAGCGTCGGTGTTCGACAACGATACTCTGAAGACCGCCAGCCGGGTGGCCGAGGGCACGACGCTGGAAACCGGCTTCCTGGCGGATGATGTCGGCACGGACGTCTTCTCCATCCTGCGCGACATCGAGCTATACAGCCAGGGACCGAACGGGCCTCTGACCGGCAAGATCACGGATGTGCAGAAGACTTTCCTGACCGCCCAGCTGAGTCGGCTTGAGGCGGCCGGGACGGGGGTCATCGACAAGACCGCCACCACCGGATCGCTGGCCAGGCAGGTGGACAACATCACCCTCAGCCATCAGGCGCAGCTGAATTCGCTGGACCAGATGGTCGCCGGCCGGACCGACGCCGACATGGCCAAGGCGGTGACCGACCTGCAGCTGTCACAGATCGCCATCCAGGCCTCGGCTCAGGTGATCAGCCAGCTACGCGACGTGTCCCTGCTCAACTTTCTCAGATAGCGCGACAAATCGCCGGAACGGCTACGCTGGACCGCCGAGGCTGTATGGAACATACAGTGAACGATGACTCAGCTGAATCTCAGGAAAAAGCTCGCGATCCTGGCGGATGCGGCCAAATACGATGCATCCTGCGCCTCATCCGGCGCCGCGAAACGGAACTCGGTGGGGGGCGCGGGCGTGGGTTCGACCGAGGGCATGGGCATCTGTCACGCCTACACGCCCGACGGCCGGTGCGTGTCGTTGCTCAAGATCCTGCTGACCAATTTCTGCGTCTACGATTGCGCTTACTGCATCAACCGGGCGTCCTCGAATGTTCCCCGGGCGCGGTTCAGTGTGGACGAGGTCGTCGAACTCACCCTCAATTTCTACAAACGGAACTACATCGAGGGCCTGTTCCTGTCGTCGGGCATCATCCGCTCGGGCGACTACACGATGGAGCAACTGGTGCTGGTGGCGAAGACCCTGCGAGAGGTCCACGACTTCCGCGGCTATATCCATCTCAAGCTGATCCCCGAAGCCGACCCGCGGCTTGTAGATGAGGCCGGGCTCTACGCCGACCGGCTGTCGGCCAACATCGAACTGCCGCGTGACGAGGCTCTTCGGCGGCTCGCTCCGCAAAAGGATGTCGGCGTCATCAAGCGAGCGATGGGCCAGGTCCGGCTCAAGGTCGAGGCCGCGCGTCCCCAGAAAAAGGATCGCGCCCTCCCGCCGAAATTCGCTCCCGCCGGGCAGAGCACTCAATTGATCGTCGGCGCCGACGGCGCGCCGGATACCGAGATCATCGACCGGTCGGCGTCCCTGTACGGCGGCTACGGCATGCGTCGGGTCTATTATTCGGCCTTCAGCCCGATCCCGGACTCGTCCAGCGCCCTGCCGTTGGCCAAACCCCCGCTCATGCGTGAGCACAGGCTGTATCAGGCCGACTGGTTGATGCGGTTCTACGGCTTCTCGGCGCCCGAAATCGGAGAGGCCGCGACCGGCGGCATGCTGGATCTCGACATCGACCCCAAGCTGGCCTGGGCGCTAAACCGCCGTGAGCAGTTTCCGGTGGATGTGAACACCGGCCCACGCGAGATGCTGTTGCGGGTCCCAGGCCTAGGGGTGAAGTCGGTCGACCGGATCGTTGAGGTGCGCCGCTGGCGGACCTTGCGGCTGGAAGACATCGCTCGCCTGTGCCGCGGGATCGACAAGGTGCGGCCCTTCATTGTGGCGCTGGACTGGACGCCCGGCGGCCTGACCGACGCGGCGGACCTGCGCGAACGGTTGTCGCCTGCGCCGCCGCCGGTGCAGTTGAGCCTGTTCTGATGCGGATCGCGACGCTGCCGAACGAGACGGATTTCGAGGGCTGGCGGGTCGCGGCGCGGGCGTTTCGCCAAGGCGGCGTGCGACCGCAGGAGGCGGCGTTCCGGGTGGGCGATGGGGCTTGCGGGCTGTTCGACGAGCCGGCGCCCCGGTCGGCGGCGGATGCATCTCAGTTCAACGCGCCGCGCGCCTTTGTCGATCTGGCGCGTGAGGTGATTCTGCATCGCTCGGCAGACCGTTTCGATCTGCTGTACCGGCTCCTGTGGCGACTGGGAGACGAGCCGAACCTCATCAGGATCGTCACCGACGCGGACGTGGCCGACGCCTTGGATCGGGCGAAGAACGTCAGCCGGGCCAGCCACAAGATGAAGGCCTTCGTCCGCTTCCGGCGGATCGAGGATGGTGACGGCGAGCGCTGGGTCGCCTGGTTCGAGCCGGCGCACCGGATTCTGGAGAAGACCGCGCCCTTCTTCCAGCGGCGATTCACGACCATGCGGTGGTCGATCCTGACTCCGGACGGTTCGGCGCTGTGGGATGGAGCCGCCCTGACGTTCGGCCCGCCCGCCACGGCTGACATGGCCCCGGATGAGGACGAGATCGAGGAATTCTGGAAAACCTATTACGCCTCGACCTTCAATCCGGCCCGGTTGAAGACCCGCATGATGCAGGGCGAAATGCCGAAACGGTATTGGAAGAACCTGCCCGAGGCGGCCCTCATTCCGGAACTGGTGGCGCAGTCGGCTGGTCGCACCGAAGCCATGGTCGCCACGCCCCCTTCCGTCCCCAACGCGCGCCTTGCGAAGACCCTGTCCCGCCTGGGCAGGGACGCCGCTTTCGATGAGGGATTCGTCCCCTCGACGCTTGAAGAATTGAATCAGGCGGTTCAGGCCTGCCGCCGCTGTCCCCTGTGGCGCGATGCGACCCAGGGCGTTTGCGGCGAGGGTCCAAAGGCGAGCGCCAGTCTGATGATCGTGGGCGAGCAGCCGGGGGATCAGGAGGATCTGGCCGGGCGTCCGTTCGTCGGTCCCGCCGGACGGGTGCTGGACGATGCGCTCGAGGAGGCCGGGCTGGTCCGGGCCGACGCCTGGGTCACCAATGCGGTCAAGCATTTCAAGCATGAGCCGAGCGGCAAACGGCGGTTGCACAAGACCCCTGTGACCCACGAAGTTTCAGCCTGCCGTTGGTGGCTGGACGCGGAGCGGCGGCTGGTGAAGCCGAGGGTGATCGTCACCCTGGGCGCGACGGCGGCGATGGGCGTTCTGGGCCGCAAGGTCGCGGTGACGAAGGAGCGGGGCGCGCCGGTCGCCCTGGCGGACGGATCGACGGCGCTTTTGACCGTCCACCCGTCATATCTGCTGCGGATCCCGGATGAAGCGGACAAGGCGGCCGAACACGACCGTTTCGTCGCCGACCTGAAACAGGCGCGCCGTCTTTTGCAATCTGCAAGGCGTGGCTGAACGAATACGCGAGGGCCGCGTTCAGTCGTCGGCCCCAGCTTTGCCGTTGCGCAGGCGTAGGCAAAGCGAACGGCGCAATCTAGGTAGGGGCATGGCGGCAGCAAACTTCCGGATCGATGACGGAAAACAGGGCGTGGTCCTGCACCTGTCCGGCGACTGGACCGCGACCGAACTCGGCCGCATTTCCCGCCGTCTGGACGACGATCTGGCGGATCAGACGCTGTCTGCGGTCGATCTGTCAGAGCTCGGCCGTTTCGACACGGCCGGGGCCCTGGCCATCGTCCAGGCCTCCAATGTGCGACTGCCGCAAAAAGCCTGGGCCCAGCGGCCTGAGGCCGGCCGAACCTATGTCATGGTGGAGAAGCTGGAGCGGGAAAGCGCCGGGCCGCCGCAGCGTTCGCCCGGCTGGGTGCGCGGCTTCGCCAAGGTCGGCCGCGGCGTCCAGGACATCGTGGCCGAGGCGACGCTATCCATGGCCTTCCTCGGTCGGCTGGTCACCGCCACGGGCGCCGCGGCCCGACATCCGGGCCGTATCCGCTGGGCCGCCTGGTTCAGCCAGGGCGAGCGGGCCGGGCTGGACGCCATGCCCATCATCGCCGTGACCAATTTTTTCATTGGCGCGGTCATAGCCTTCCTCGGCGCCAATCTGCTGACGGAGTTCGGGGCGGCAGTGTTCACCGTACAGCTGGTCGCCGTCTCGGTGCTGCGCGAATTCGCCGTGGTCCTCACCTCCATCCTGTTGGCGGGGCGGTCGTCCTCGTCCTTCGCCGCCGAGATCGGCTCGATGCGGATGAACCAGGAAGTGGACGCCATGCAGGTGATGGGTGTTAACCCGTTCCAGGCGCTGGTCATCCCACGCCTGGCGGCCATGGTGGTGATGCTGCCGTTGCTGACGTTCGTCGGCATTATCTCCGGCTTGTTCGGCGGCGTGCTGGTGACCTGGAGCCAGCTGTCCTACGGCCCGAACTTCTTCGTCCAGCGGATCATCGAGGATCCCGCGATGGGCACCCATTTGATGGTCGGCATGATCAAGGCGCCGGTCTTCGCGGTGGTCATCGCCGCCATCGGTTGCCGGCAGGGCATGTCGGTGGCCGGCGATGTCGAGAGCCTGGGTCGGCGCGTCACCGCCGCGGTGGTCCAAGCCATCTTCGCCATCATCCTCTTGGACGCCGTCTTCGCCATGATCTTCCTGGAGCTGAACCTGTGACGGTCGCGGCGCAGACCCCCAAGCCGGCCGCGCCCGAACGCCTGATCGAGGTGCGCGGCCTGCTGAGCCAGTTCGGTGACCGCGTGATCCACGAGAATCTGGATCTCGATCTGGATCGCGGCGAAGTGCTCGGCGTGGTCGGGGGATCTGGCTCCGGCAAGACCGTCTTGCTGAACTCGATCATCGGCTTGAAGGAGCCCGAGGGCGGGACCATCAAGGTGCTGGGCCACGACATCGGCAACCTGACCGGTGAGCAGTCGGCGGACATCGAGCGCCGCACAGGCATCCTGTTCCAGCAAGGCGCCCTGTTCTCGGCGCTGAGCGTGATCGACAATGTCGCCGCTCCGCTGGTCGAGCATACCCAGTTGTCGAGGGATGTGATCCGCGAACTGGCCGAGATGAAGATCGCCATGGTAGGCCTCAAGCCCGAAAGCCATCACCTGAAGCCGGCGGAGCTGTCCGGCGGGATGCGAAAGCGGGTCGGGCTGGCGAGGGCGCTGGCGCTGGATCCGGAACTTCTGTTCCTTGACGAACCGACCGCGGGCCTTGACCCCATCGGCGCCGCCGCCTTCGACGCCCTGATCCGCCAACTGTCTGACGATCTGGGCCTGACCGTCTTCATGATCACCCACGACCTCGACAGCCTGTACGCCATCACCGACAAGGTCGCGGTGCTTGCGGACAAACATATGGTCGCCAAGGCCACGGTTCAGGAACTCGAGCGTTCCGATCATCCGTGGATCCGGGAATATTTCCTCGGCCCTCGTGGCCGGGCTGCAGACAAGGCCGCCTGAGGAGAGCGGGACGAGATGGAAAGAGACGCCCACTACGCCGCCGTCGGCATCGCCACTATCGCCCTTCTGGCGGCGCTGGCCGTGTTCGCTATCTGGCTGGCCCGCCTGCAGTTCAACAACGATTACGACGTCTACGACATCGTCTTCTACGGTCCCGTACGCGGCCTGTCGGAAGGCGGCGAGGTGCATTTCAACGGCATCCGCGTCGGCGAGGTCACTGACCTGAACCTCGATCCCAAGAAAGGCGATCAGGTGATCGCCCGCATCCGGGTGGACGGCACGACGCCTGTGCGGGTGACCTCGCGCGCCCAACTGGAGCCGCAGGGGATCACCGGACTCAACTACATCCAGATCACCGCAGGCAATCCGAAGAGCGCCATACTGAAGGACCAGTATGCGGACAATGTCGTACCGGTGATCCAGAGCCAGCCGTCGCCGATCGCGGAGCTGTTGAGTGGTTCCGGCACCGTGCTGGCCCAGACGGTCGACGCCCTGAACCGGATCAACCGGGTGCTGTCGGACGACAATATCCGCTCGTTCTCGACCAGTTTGAGGAACGTGGAGTCCCTGACCACCGAGCTGGAGGCTCGCAAGGGCATGCTGGACCAGTTGGAGCAGGCGCTGACCAAGGCCAACGCTGCGATCGACGAATACACCCGGCTGGGCGCCAGCGCCCGTCAGCTGGTTGAGGGCGACGGGCGTCAGGCCGTGGCAAACATCAACAAGGCGGCGCAGGACGCGCAACAGGCCGTGGCCTCGATCAATCGCACGGTGAACAACGTCGAGGGGCCGGTTAACGACTTCGCCTCTACGGGTCTGCCGCAACTGCAGCAGTCGATCCAGCAACTCGACGGCGCGACCCGCTCGCTCGAGGATCTTATCGATGAGGTCCGCACCAGTCCGCGCGAGTTCATCTCTCGTCCGCCGACCAAGGAAATAGAGGTCCAGCCGTGAAGCGCGCATCCCTGATCAGACTCGCCCTGCTGGCGGCCGGAGCCCTGTCGCTTTCCGCGTGCTCGTTGCTGTCCAGCCCCAAGCCGGTCCAGACCTACCGCTTCGGCGCCGTGGCCGGGACGGCGCTGGAGTCGGGAAATGGGGCCTCTCTGAAGCAGGTGTCGCTGCGGATGGTCGAGTTCCCGGACGCCGTCGAGGCTGACCGTATCCTCGGCGTGACCGGCACGGAGACGGCCTACATCAAGGACGCCCGGTGGGTCGCGCGCGCTCAGGATCTGTATATGGACAGCCTGGAGAACGCCTTCGCGGCCCAATCCACCCGGGTGCGGCTGATCGGGCCGCGGGAGCTGACCCGCGGCGAGCGATCACTGGAGATCGACATGCGATCATTCGAGGCGCGCTACGGCACGCCCGGCGCGGCGCCGACCGTGGTGCTGACCGCCCGGGTGCGCATGATCGCCATGCCGGCGCGGACTGTGGCGGCCGAACGCACCTTCACGGTCGAACAACCGGCGACGGAGAACCGGGTCGGGGCCATCGTCGAGGCGTTTGACGTGGCCACCCGCGATCTGAACACCCAGATCGTGGCCTGGACCGACGCCAACGCCGGCTAGGATTTCCCGAGCGCCGCCAGCCGGCTTTCGAGCCCGGCGCGATGGGCGCGGGAGGCGGTCAGCTCGGCCAGGGCGGCGTCGATGCGCGCCATGACGTCGTCGCGCGGCCGCGCCAGCTCCACCAGGTCGGGCCGCACCCGCCTGGGACGCCGTCCGCTCAGGCCGAGGGCTTTCTTCCAATCCTCGCGCCAGGCCGCGATCCCGGCCGTACAAGCCTCCAGCGCGGCGGCGGAACGGGCGTCGGCGCCCTGGACGCCGCGGACCGCCGGCAGGGCCTGCAGGGCGGCGGCGCGGCAGGCGTCCAGTCCCGCGCGGCGGGCCTCGAACGGATGCGGCGCTTCGCCGACATGGCCCGAAAGCCGGCTCGCGGCGACCGTCAGATGGGCGTCCAGATCGACCACGGCGTCGCGAAGGTCCGACCACCGGCCGTCGAAGATGTCGGAGCGCCGGGCTGCTGTCTGGATATAGCCGCCCAGTTCAAGCGCCGCCTCGGCCAGGGTGGCGGCGGCTCGCCCGTAGGCGGCGCGAAACCGTTTCAACCGCCCGCCGCGACCGTCGAACAGGCCCGCCAGTCCGCGCCGCGGCTGCAGCGTCTCGGGGCGGAGAGTCGCGATGACCGAGCGGGCGTGGGCGAGCTGGGCTGCGGCGTCGCTCATGTCGCCGGTGCGGCAGGCGGCGAGGGCGCGCTCGATACGCTCCACGGCGGCGGCGCGGGCAGGCTCGGCGAAGACGGCGGGGTCGGCGTCGCTCCACGCGGCGTCGATCGCCGCGAGGCGTTCGGGATCGGGCGCGGACGCCACTCCCTGCCAGCGATAGGCCCCGTCGGCGGCCATCAATCCCCCTCCACGGGCCGAACGGCCCGCACGGGGGAAACTATGACTACGACTTCAGCCCGGCGGCAACGGTGTAGGTGGCCTCGGTCTTCTGCGCGACCTCGTCGAGGGTGACGCCCTCGGCCAGTTCGATCAGCTCGAGGCCTGCGCCGCCGGGCTTGACGTCGAAGACGCACAGGTCGGTGATGATGCGGCTGACCACCCCCGTGCCGGTCAGGGGAAGGGTGCAGGCCTTCAGCACCTTGGACTGGCCGTGCTTGTTGGCGTGATCCATGACCACGACCACGCGCTTGACGCCCGCGACCAGGTCCATGGCTCCGCCCATGCCCTTCACCAGCTTGCCGGGGATCATCCAGTTGGCGATGTCGCCGTTCTGGGCCACCTCCATCGCGCCGAGGATGGACAGGTTGATGTGGCCGCCGCGGATCATGGCGAAGCTGTCGGCCGAACTGAAATAGGCGCTCTCGGGTATTTCGGTGATCGTCTGCTTGCCGGCGTTGATCAGGTCGGCGTCAACGTCCTCGTCATAGGGGAAGGGGCCCATGCCCAGCATGCCGTTCTCGGACTGGAGGGTGACCTCCACGCCTTCCGGGATGTAGTTGGCGACCAGAGTCGGGATGCCGATGCCCAGGTTCACATAGAAGCCGTCCTGCAGCTCCTTTGCGGCGCGTTCGGCCAGTTGTTCGCGGGTGCGGGGCATTATGCGGTCTCCCGGCTGCGGACGGTGCGCTGTTCGATGCGCTTCTCGGACACCGTCTTGACGATACGGTCGATGTAGATGCCCGGAGTATGGATATGGTCGGGGTCGAACGAGCCGACCGGCACGATCTCCTCGACCTCGACCACGGTGACCTTGCCCGCCGTGGCCATCATCGGATTGAAGTTGCGGGCGGTCTTGCGGAACTGAAGATTGCCGCGCTCGTCCGCCTTCCAAGCCTTGATGATCGACAGGTCGGCGACGAGGCCGGTTTCCATGACGTAGTCGCGACCGTTGAAGTCGCGCACTTCCTTGCCCTGGGCGACCAGCGTGCCGACGCCGGTGGCGGTGAAGAAGGCGGGGATGCCCGCCCCGCCCGCGCGAATGCGTTCCGCAAGGGTGCCCTGGGGGTTGAACTCGAGCTGGAGCTCGCCAGCCAGATACTGGCGTTCGAACTCCTTGTTCTCGCCGACGTAGGACGAGATCATGCGGGCGATCTGGCGGGTCTCCAACAGCTGGCCGAGGCCGAAGCCGTCCACGCCGGCGTTGTTGGAGATGACGGTCAGCCCCTTGGCGCCGCTGTCGCGCAGCGCCGCGATCAGTTTTTCGGGGATGCCGCACAGGCCGAAGCCGCCGGACATCACGGTCATGCCGTCGAAGGTCAGGCCCTCGAGGGCCGACGCCGCGTCGGGGAAGATCTTCCGCATCGCTTCCTCATTTTTTTCACCGTCTGATGAATATCCTCGGCGCTGTTTGTTCCTACGGCGACGGGCGTTCCGGGGCAAGGGCGGGGCCGGTCATCCGGTTGGAGTGCGCCGCCGTATTGAGTGGGTCAGAAGAGCCGCAGGAGCGCCCATGAACCTCGCCAATGTCGCGATCCGCCAACTGCAGGATGCGCCGTTCCCGGATTTCGTCACCCGCGCCGCGGTCGACAGCCTGGTCAGCGAGGCGAGGAAACGCCTGGACCGCGAAAGGCCCCATGATGAGATCGGCTTCGCCCTGGATATGGCGGAACGGCCCATCGCCGAGCATACGGCGGCGGCCAATGAGCAGCACTATGAACTGCCGCCGGAATTCTTCCGCATCTGCCTCGGCGCGCGGCTCAAATACTCCAGCTGTTTCTACCCGGAGGCCGACACCACGCTGAATGAGGCGGAAGAGGCGGCGCTGGTCCAGACCTGCCTCCATGCCGAACTGGCCAGCGGCCAGCGCATCCTCGAACTGGGCTGCGGCTGGGGTTCGCTGAGCCTGTGGATGGCGGGGGCCTTTCCCGGCGCCCGCATCACGGCGGTATCGAACAGCCACAGCCAGCGCGGTCATATCGAGGCCGAGGCCCAGGCGCGGGGCCTGACCAATCTGGAGGTCATCACCTGCGACATGAACGATTTTGCGCCGCCGCGGGGCCGCGAGAAATTCGACCGCATCGTCTCGGTCGAGATGTTCGAACACATGTCAAACTGGCGCGAACTGCTGACCCGAGCGCGAGGCTGGCTGAAGCCGGACGGGCGGATGTTCGTCCACATCTTCACCCATAGCGACGCGCCCTACCGGTTCGACCACACCGACAGCGGCGACTTCATCGCCCAGCATTTCTTCACCGGCGGCGTCATGCCCAGCCGGGGGCTGATGCGCCAGTTCCCCGACCTGTTCGAGGTCGAGCAGGAATGGACCTGGAACGGCGAACACTACCAGCGCACGGCCAATGACTGGCTGGCGCGGATGGATGCGGAGCCGGAGCGGGTGATGGCCCTGATGCGCCAGACCTACGGCGCGGACGCCGCCCTGTGGCGGCGACGCTGGCGGCGCTTCTACATGGCCACGGCGGGGCTGTTCGGAAACAACGACGGAAACACCTGGGCGGTCAGCCACTACCGGCTCAAGCCTGTCTGAGGGAGGGGAGACGATGCTGAAATACCTGTTCGCCTGGCTGGGGGCCGGGGTCACGTTTGCGGCGATCGACGCCGTCTGGCTGACCACCATGACCGATCGACTCTACAAGCCGGTGCTGGGGCCGCTGCTGGCGGCCAAGCCGGACATGCGGGCGGCCGTGCTGTTCTATCTGATCTCCATCAGCGGCACGGTCTTCCTCGCCATCGTCCCGGCGCTGCGCGAGCAGGCCTGGTCTCGCGCCGCCATCAACGGTGCCGTGCTCGGCTTCGTCGCCTACGCCACCTACGACCTGACCAACCAGGCGACCCTGGCCGGCTGGTCGACGAAATTGACCGTCATCGACCTCTGCTGGGGCACCGTCCTGACGGCAATCGCGGCGACGGGCGGCTATTTCGCGGCGCGCTGGGCCGAGGGTCGCTGGGGCTGATTTCGACCGCGCCCGCATTAACCTTTTTCTTCGCGTGTGGCGGGCGAATGCTGGCGAAGACGGTCCGATGCGATAAAAGGGTCCTGAGTATCAGGGCTTAGGCGTCGGGGGACGAGCGTGCGCGCAGGCATCAACGCATTGACGGCGACCTTCGTGGTCGGTGTCGCCGCCGGGCTGGCGCTGACGCCCGACGGTCGCGCGTGGATCCGTCACCCCACCCTGATGCTGGGCCATGTGCAGACTGCAGAGGCCGCCCCGCCGGCCCTCCCTACGACGACTACGCCCACCGCCCCCGCCGTCGCGCCCATGGTGTCGGTGACGCCGCTGCCGGTGCGCCTGGCCCAGGGCCCGCTGCGGATCGGCGTATTCGGCGACTCCATGGCCGACGGCCTGTACGCCGGCCTGTACCGCGACCTGCAGAACCAGCCGAACGTGTCGGTGAGCAAATTTTCCCAGGTGTCGACGGGCCTGTCCCGGTACGACTACGTCGACATCCAGGCCAAGACCGCCCGTCAACTGGGGGAGCAGCCGGTCGACGTCGCCGTGGTCCTGTTCGGGACCAACGACGCCCAGGGGATCGACACCGGCGGCCAGGTCTATCCGTTCGGCAGCGAGGGCTGGAAGGCGGCCTACGGCAAGCGGATCGACGACCTGGTCGGCCTGCTGCGCAGCCATGACGTGGCGGTCTACTGGGTCGGTCTGCCGCGCATGAAGCGCGAGACTTTCGACGCCCGGATGACCCTGATCAACGACGTGGTCGCCGCGCACATGACCGCACTGAGCGTGCCGTACATCAACACCGTGCCCCTGACCTCCAATGCGGACGGGGCCTATGAGGCCTATCTGCCGGTCGCCGACGGTCGTCGCACCCTGATGCGGGCCAACGACGGGATCCACATGTCGATGGCCGGCTATCTTCGCCTGAGCGCGCCGGTGTCAGCGCGGCTGAAACATGACGCCGGACTGGATCGGCCGCAGCCTGTGGGCGCCGGCATGGTGTCGGCCGCCACACCGCCCATTTCCCCCGCCGCCTGACCATGAAGGGTCGCGCCGTCGCCCTGGCGGTGATGCTGGCGGCCGCGGCCGTTCCGGCCTGCGCCCAGACGGCCTATGCCCCGAACACCGCGCCGGCGTCGGGCGCCTCCGTCTGTCCGGGCGGCCTGTGCCAACCCGCCGGGCTGGATGGCTTCTTTCGCGCCCTGGACGGGCTGAACGCGGGCACGGCGGCGGTGCCCGTCCACGTCGTCCAGATCGGCGACAGCCATACCGCCGGCGACCAGATCAGCGGCAGGCTGAGGGCCGGGCTTCAGGCCCGGTTCGGCGTCGCGGGCCGGGGTGCGGTTCCGGCCGGCGTCCCCTATGGCGGCTATGCGCCCTACCAGATGCAGGCCTCGGCCGAGGGCTGGGTCACCGAGGTCGCGGCGTTGCGAGGCCCCTATGCCGCCCCGACCGCCAGTTTCGGTCTCGGCGCCGTGCGCGGGCGGGGGGCACCCGGCAGCGCGCTGGTGCTGACCTTCGAGCCGGGCGCCGAGCCCCTGCGGCTGGGCGTCTGCGGGGCGGCCCTTGGCGACAACGACGCGCCTGGCCTGCGGGTCGAGGGCGCCGGCGCGCCCCGGGACCTGAACCTGACGGACCACGACGGCGGAGCCGCCGCCTGCGTTCACGTCGATCTGGATCAACCCGCCTCCCGGCTCCGGCTGGTCCAGGAAGGGGCGGGCGTGGTGCTGGACGCCGTCTGGACCGAAACCCTGAAGCCCGGCGTGATGGTCTCGAACCTCGGGCTGACAGGCTCGACCCTGCGCGACCTCGCCGGCCGCGACGACCGGATGCTGCAGGCCGAGCTCGGGACCTGGGGGCCGGCGCTCGTGGTCCTGGCCTATGGCGTCAACGAAGGCTTCGATGACGGGCTGGATCCGGTCGCCTACGAGGCCCTGCTGCGGGGCCAGGTGGAGCGGATGCGCTTCGACGCTCCCGGCGCCTCTCTGCTGATCCTGGGTGCGCCGGACGCGGAACGCAGCGGCGTCGCCGGCGGCTGCAGCGCGGATGGAATGCGGGCCCCGCCGCCGTCGCTGGCGGTGGTCCGGGACGTGCAGAAACGGGTCGCCGCCGACATGGGTGTGGCGTTCTGGGACTGGTACGGGCGGATGGGCGGCGACTGTTCTGCGGACCGGCTGGCGACGCGGGTCGAGCCCTTCATGCGCGGCGACCGGGTGCATTTCACCGCGGCGGGCGCGGACTGGATCGGGGGCGTTCTGCTCGACGATCTGATGGCCGCCTATGGGGCGTGGCGAGCTGAAAACGGAGCGGCGAACTGATGCTGTTCCCGACGCTCGCCTTCGGAATCTTTTTCCTCTTCGTCTATTTCACGGCCTGGTCGCTGGATCGGGAGAACGGGCGGCGCAAGCTGTTCCTGCTGCTGGCCAGCTGGTTCTTCTACGCCCAGTGGGACTGGCGGTTCGTCGGCCTGTTGATCGTCTCGGCCCTGCTGAACTGGGCCGTGGCCGCGGCGATGGCCCGAAAGCCGGTCGATCGGCGCGGCGGCTTGGTGGCGCTGGGTGTTCTGGTCAACCTGACGATTCTTGGCTTTTTCAAATACTACGGCTTCTTTATTCAGGAAGCGGGAGAGCTTCTGACGCGAGTCGGCTGGGAGCGGGACCTGCCGCTGCTGCAGGTCATCCTGCCGGTCGGAATCAGCTTCTTCACCTTCCAGGGCATGAGTTACGTCATCGACGTTCATCGCGGGAAGACGCCGCCGGCGAAGAGCCTGCTGGACGTCATGTTGCTGATGAGTTTCTTTCCGCATCTGGTCGCCGGGCCCATCGTGCGGGCTTCGGACCTGTTGCCGCAGTTCGACCGGACGCCGCGCCTGACCCGCGAGATGGCGACGCATGGCCTGCTGCTGATCGTCTGGGGGCTGTTCAAGAAGACGATCGTCGCCAGCCAGCTGTCCACCAATCTGGTCGACCCGGTCTTCTTCGACCCTTCGGCCCATTCGGGGATCGACATCGCCGCGGCCGTCTATGGCTATGCGGTCCAGATCTATTGCGATTTCTCGGCCTATTCGGACATGGCCATCGGCATCGCGGCCCTGCTCGGCTATTCGTTCCCGCGCAATTTCGACCAGCCGTATCGCGCCAATTCCATGCAGTCGTTCTGGAGGCGCTGGCACATCAGTCTGTCCAGCTGGCTGAGGGACTATCTGTATGTTCCGTTGGGGGGCGGCCGAAAGGGGCTGATCTCCAGCTGCGTCAACGTCTTCATCACCATGGTGCTGGGCGGGCTGTGGCACGGCGCGGCGCTGACGTTCCTGGCCTGGGGCGCGTTGCATGGCGCGGTGCAGGTGATCGAGCGGCTGGGTCGGGCGGCGCTGGGGAACCGCAAGGTCATCCCGACGGCGATCGGGGTCCTGATCACCTTCCATATCGTCTGTCTGGGATGGGTCCTGTTCCGGGCAGAGAGCTTCCCGTTGGCGCTGCAGATGCTGGAGGGGCTGCGCCGGATGGGGCCGGTCTCGGTGCTGACGCCGTTGACCCTTGTGCTGATCGTCGGCGGCCTGGCCATGCACTGGCTGCCGCCGCGCGCGATCGAGGGGATGGCCATGCGGCTGAAGACGGCTCCGTCGGTCACCCTCGGCTTGCTGATCGGCGCGGCCATCCTTCTGGTCGAGGCGGCGCGGCCCGACGGCGTCGCCCCCTTCATCTATTTCCAGTTCTGAGGCGTTGGTCATGGGAGGATCAGGGCGATGACCGACGAGCGAGACAAGGGAAGGGAAGGGGATCACGCGGTCCCCCTCATGCCCTTCCCGACCCATTCCGGAGAGTCGCCGTTCCCGCCGCTGTACGAGAGCCTGCCGCCGACGCCGGCCGACCCGCCCAGCGACTGGATCGAGACTGCCGACGCCCACGACCTGCCGACGCGGGACAACGCCCTGGCGCGGCTGGGCCGGTTCGCCTTCCCGCCCGCGCCGCCGCTGGACGACGAGGGCGTCGCCGCGCGGGACCGACGCTGGAGCAGTCGCGCGATCGGCGTCGCGGTCCTGTTCCTGCTGGTGTTCAACGCCGTGTCACCGCTGAACTGGGCGCTTCAGCAGCCCCCCGGCTGGGTGCAGGCGACGGTCGAGAAGGTGTCGACCGCCTGGACGGGCCAACTGGCCCTGCTCGGCGCCGACGAGCCGCGCCGCGGCCTGCGCGAGACATGGACCGCGGCGCAGGACGCCCGTTTTATCGGTCAGCCGCCGGCGCCGGCCCGATAGGCGTCGCGGCCGAGGCTTCGGCTTCTTGTGGCGTTCAGGTCTCGGCCAGCAGGGCCAGAACGGCGAAGCTGGCCAGCCAGTGCTCGCCCATATAGTCGCCCGTCACATGGGGCAGGGCGGCGTCCAGATGGGCCGCCGCCGCCTTGCGCGCGATCACGGCTCGGATGTCGCCGGCGGGCAGGCCCGCCGCGATCTCGCGCCAGCACCAGGCCCGGCTCAGGTTCAGGCCGTCGAGATGGGCGATCTTGCCGTCCGACCGGTCGCTGACGGCGGCGGGGGTGAACAGGGTCGCGGGCCTCTGTGAGCCGACCTTCGGCAGGAAGGCGTTGAACCAGGCGCGGAAGGCCTCGGGCGTCATCACGCGCCGCATCAGGGCGGCTTCCATCAGGGCGGAGGACAGGAACTCATCCTGCGACGGCTCCCATGCCTGACAGTCGCGGTCGTCCGCATGCCACGCCAGCGCCTTCTCGCGGCACAGGGCCGCCAGCGTCGGGTCATTGGGCTCGGCCCAGTCCAGCGCCAGACGCAGGGCGAAGGCGGTGTTGTAGTGGGTTCCCACCCGCACCGGATAGGCGGCCAGCGGCAGGAAGGCGTGGAAACGGTCGGCGAAGGCCTGGGCCAAGGGTCGCAGGGTCGCGGCGCGGCGGCGACCGTCATCACTGTCGTGCCGGTCCATCTCGGCGGACAGCATCAGCAGCCAACCCCAACCGTAGGGCCGTTCGAAACCCCGACTGGATCGCCGGGCCAGATAGTCGATCTCGGCGACCACGTTGTCCGGCGTAAACAGTTCGTTCGCCAGCGCCCAGATGCGCGGCGCCTCGGGGTTGTCCGGATACAGGCGCAGCAGGGTGAACAGGGTCCACCATCCGTGCACGCAGGAATGCCAGTCGAAGCTGCCGAAGAAGATCGGATGCAGGTCGCGCGGGCCGCGCACGTCCCGGCGGCTGGTCAGCACATGATCCAGCTTGTTCGGGTATTCGCGCGTCACATGGCCCAGGGCGGCCGAGGCGAAGCGGGAGGCGGCGGCGTCGTCGAGGCGGTGCGTCATCTCAGAACCTGAAGGCCAGGCCGTACATCAGGGCGATATTGATCCCCAACAGGATCAGGGCGGTCGGGAGTTGGGCGCGGATGACGCCGTTCAGCGCCGCGTTACGGTCCGGAAGCTCCAGTAGATTGGCCGGCACGACGTTGAAGTTGGCCGCCATGGGCGTCATCAGCGTCCCGCAGAAGCCGGACAGCATGCCGATGGCGCAGACGATCGCCGGGTCGCCATGGAACTGGTGCACGACGATGGGCAGGCCGATGGCGGCGGTCATCACCGGGAAGGCGGCGAAGGCGTTGCCCATGATGACGGTGAACAGCGCCATGCCGATGCAATAGGCGAGAACGGCCAGGAGCGGCGTGGTGAGGGGCACGGTCTGACTGACCAGATGGCCGACCACCCCGCCCACATCCGAGGCCAGGAACACCGCGCCCAGCGACGCCAGCATCTGCGGCAGCAGGACCGCCCAGCCGATGGAATCCATCAGCCGCCGCCCTTCCTGCACCGGCGCGGTCACCGGGGGGCGCAGCCATGCCATGGCCGAGAACAGGGCGATCAGGCAGCCGAGCCCCAGCGCGATCAGGGTGGTCTGGGTGGAGGAAAGCAGCCAAGCCCCGGCGCCGGTGTATTTGGCCGCCAGCGCGCCGCCGACGGCGATCAGCGGGATGATCAGGGCCGGGACGAACAGGGCGTTTCCGCGCCGTCCGGCGCTCTCGCGGCGCTCCTCCAGCGGGGTTGTCGCGGGTCGACCGACACCCATCGCGCCGACCGCGCCGAGGACCGCCAGGGCCACGACCAGCAAGCCGTTGCCCAATCCGCCCAGCCGGTCGCCGAACAACATGGAAAGGGCGATCAGGCCCCAGAACAGGGTGTTGCGGACGCGCGTCGGATGGGTCCGGTCCAACGCCGTGAAGACGGCGAAGGCCAGGAACATCAGGCCGACGACGATATAGGCGTGCTGAAGGGTGATCACCGGCCAGCCTCATCCGCGACAGGCGCGGCCAGGTCACGCTTCAGCGACCGGTCGAAGAGCCAAAGGCGCAGGCCGTGGACAACGAGGGCGGCGACCGCCGTGGGAATGGCCCAGACCGAAATCTGCAGCGGTTCGACCACGATTCCTGCCTGTTCGAGGAAGCCAACCATCAGCACGACCGAGCCGATGGCGATGAAGATGTCCTCGCCGAAAAACAGGCCGATGTTGTCGGTGGCCGCCGCCATGCCGCGGATGCGGAAGCGGACAGTGTCGGGGAGGTCGCCGTACTCAGCCTCGGCCGCGCCCTCGGCCATCGGGGCGACCAGCGGCCGGACCATCTGCGGATGGCCCCCCAGCGAGTTCAGGCCCAGCGCCGCGGTAGCCTGGCGCAGCACCATATAGACCAGCAGAAGCCGCCCGGCGGTCGCCGCCCTGACCCGGGCGATCAGCATCCGCGCCCGCTCCTGCAGCCCGGCCCGCTCCAGAAGGCCGATGACCGGCAGGATCAGCCAGGTGATGTGGAAATAACGGTTTTCGTTGAAGGCCTCGCCGAAGCGGGCCAGCGTCGCCACGCCCGCGTGAAACAGACCGCGCGCGTCCACGCTCGGGGCCACCGCCGCAAGGACGCCGGTGACCAGGGCGGCGGCCAGGATGACCAGAAGCGGATTGATCCGGGCGATGAAGCCCGCGACCACGACCGCGATCCCCAGAAGCACAAGCATTCAGCCTCCCCGTCAGTCCGGCGCGGACAGTCGCCCGGTTCGCGTCTGGACGGAAGGGGGCTCAGACCTTGCCGAAGCCGCCGCCGCCCGGGGTTTCGATGACGAAGACGTCGCCGGCCGCCATCTCGACCTCCGCCGTCGCCGCCAGCGGTTCGACTGTCCCGTCGGCCCGTTCGATCCGGTTGACGCCGAGCGCGCCGGCCGCTCCGCCCTCCAGGCCGAAGGGCGCGATCCTGCGGCGGTTGGACAGGATGGCGGCCGTCATCGGCTCGAGGAACCGCATCCGCCGGACCGCGCCGTCGCCGCCCCGGTTCGCACCGCCCCCGCCCGAGCCGCGGCGGATCGCGAACTCCTCCAGCAGGACGGGGAAGCGGGTCTCCAGCACCTCGGGGTCGGTCAGCCGGCTGTTCGTCATGTGCGTCTGCACTGCGGAGGCGCCGTCAAAGTCCGGGCCGGCCCCCGAGCCGCCGGCTATGGTCTCGTAATACTGTCGGGCCTCGTCGCCGAAAGTGAAGTTGTTCATCGTCCCCTGGCTGGCGGCCAGAACGCCAAGCGCGCCGTACAGGCAATCGACCACGGCCTGGCTGGTCTCGACGTTGCCGGCGACGACTGCGGCCGGATAGCGGGGGTTCAGCATCGAACCTTCCGGCACGATCAGCCGGATCGGCTTCAGACAGCCCTCGTTCAGCGGGATCGTATCGTCAACCAGGGTGCGGAAGACATAGAGGGCGGCGGCGCGGGTGATCGACAGTGGCGCGTTGAAATTGTTCGGGCGCTGGTCGCTGGTGTCCGTGAAATCGATGACGGCCGACCGCACTTCGACATCCACGTCGATGCGGACGCGGATGACCGCGCCGTCGTCCATCTCGAGTGCGAAGGCTCCAGGCTTCAGGGCGGCGATGGCGCGGCGGACGGCTTCTTCGGCATTGTCCTGCACATGGTCCATATAGGCGGCGACTACCGGGCGGCCGAACTCGGCGACCATGCGGACCAGTTCGTCGGCGCCACGCGCACAGGCCGCGATCTGGGCCTTCAGGTCAGCCAGGTTCTGATCGACGCTGCGCGACGGCCAGGGACCGGAGGCGAACAGGGCGCGGGTCTCCGCGTCCCTGAGCCGGCCGGCGTCGATCAGCAGGACGTCGTCGATCAGCACACCCTCGTCCTCGATCGTCCGCGACCCGGGCGGCATCGAGCCCGGGGTGATCCCGCCGACATCGGCGTGGTGGCCCCGGGCCGCGACGAAGAAGGCCGGGTCGTTGTCGACCTCGAGGAAGACCGGCATGATGACGGTGATGTCGGGCAGATGGGTGCCGCCGTTGTAGGGCGCGTTCAACATGTAGACGTCGCCGCGCTTCATGCCCCGGCCATCGGCCGCGTCGCCTCGCGAGGCGATCACGGTGCGGATGCTCTCGCCCATCGAGCCGAGGTGGACCGGGATGTGCGGCGCATTGGCGATCAGGGCGCCGGTCGCGTCGAAGACCGCGCAGGAGAAGTCGAGCCGCTCCTTAATGTTGACCGACCAAGCCGTGGCCTGAAGAGCCTCGCCCATCTGTTCGGCGGCGGCCATGAAGCGGCTGTTGAACACCTCCAGCAGGATCGGATCGGCTTCCCTGCCCAGCGCGGCGCGCGGGGTCAGGGCGGTCGTCCGCGTCAGGATCAGGTTCAGCCCGGCGTCGGCCGCCCCGCGCCAGCCCGGTTCGAGCACTGTGGTGCCGGTGTCCTCCAGGATTATCGCGGGGCCGATCACGGCCGCGCCGGGGCCGAAGGCGTCGCGGCGATAGACCGGCGCATGATGGTCGGCGCCGGCCATGCGCACCGGGACGCGGGCGATGGCGGCGGGCGCGCCTTCGGCGGCGACTCCGAAGGCCGTGGAGGGGGCTTGATCCGAGGCGGCGACGGCCTCGACCTCCAGCGTCTCCACCACCAGGTCCGTGTCGTCGGCGAAGAAGCCGAAGCGGCGGCGGTGCAGGGCCTCGAAGGCTGCGCGCATCGCCTCGGCCGGCCCGTACGGCACGGACAGGGGCGTGTCGGAGCCCGCGAATTTGATCTCGGCGCGCACGACGGCGGCGATCGCGTCGTCTGCGAAGCCCTGCGCCGTCAGCAGGCCGCTCGCCTCGGCCGTCAGGGCGTCGACCCGGCGGGCCAGGTCGGCGTCGCCGCCCGTTTCCAGCGGCGCGGCCACGGTGGCCTGGCGTATGGCGCGTACGTCGGCCAGTCCCATGCCCCAGGCCGACAGGACGCCGGCGAACGGGTGCAGCATCACGCGGGTCATGCCGAGGGCGTCGGCGACGAGGCAGGCGTGCTGGCCGCCGGCGCCCCCGAAGCAGTTCAGGACATAGCGGGTGGCGTCATGGCCGCGCTGGATCGAGACCGACTTGATCGCCTCGGCCATGTTCTGGACCGCGATAGTGATGAAGCCTTCGGCCAAGGCTTGGGGCGTCGTCGATCTGCCCGTGGCGCGCGTGACCTCCGCGACGAGCGCCTCGAACTTCGTCCGCACAGCCTCGGCATCCAGCGGCTGGTCGCCGTGCGGGCCGAAGACGGCTGGAAACTGGTCGGGCCGCAGCTTGCCCAGCATGACGTTGCAGTCCGTCACGGTCAGGGGGCCGCCACGCCGATAGGCCGCGGGTCCGGGCACGGCGCCGGCGGATTCCGGCCCGACCCTAAGGCGCGAGCCGTCGAAACGGCAGATCGAACCGCCGCCCGCCGCCACCGTGTGGATGCTCAGCATCGGCGCCCGCAGCCGGACCCCGGCCACCACGGCGTCCGAAGTGCGCTCGTAGTCGCTGGCGAAATGGGAGACGTCGGTCGAGGTGCCGCCCATGTCGAAGCCGATCACCCGGTCGAAGCCCGCCGCTCGCGCGGTCTCGGCCATGCCGACCACGCCGCCCGCCGGTCCTGACAGGATGGCGTCCTTGCCCCGGAAGGCCCCCGCCGCCGTCAGCCCGCCGCTGGACTGCATGAACAGCAGCGGCGTGGCCTCGCCCAGATCGGCGCCGACCCGGTCGACATAGGCGCGCAGGATCGGCGACAGATAGGCGTCGGCCACGGTGGTGTCGCCGCGCCCGATCAGCTTGATCAGGGCTCCGACCTCGTGGCTGACGGACACCTGTTCGAAACCGACCTCGCGGGCGATTTCGCCGAGCCGGGTCTCGTGGGCGGTGAAGCGCCAGCCGTGCATCAGCACGATGGCGACAGCGCGCAGGCCGGCAGCGTAAGCGGCGGCCAGGTCGGTGCGGGCCCGGGCCTCGTCCAATGGCTGTTCGACCGTTCCGTCGGCGCGGACCCGTTCCCCGATCTCGATGACCCGGTGATACAGCTGTTCGTTCAGGACGATATGGCGGGCGAAGATGTCGGGGCGACTCTGCCAGCCGATGCGCAGGGCGTCGCCGAAGCCGCGGGTGATGGCCAGAAGGGTCCGATCGCCGTTGCGTTCCAGCAGGGCGTTGGTCGCCACCGTCGTGCCCATGCGGATGGCGTCAACTTGGCCTTCGGGCAGCGGCCCCGGCGCAGCGCCCAGGATGCAGCGAACACCCTCGACTGCGGCGTCGGCGTACTGTTCCGGATTGTCGGACAGCAGCTTGCGCGTCTCCAGACTTCCGTCCGGCGCGCGGGCGACGATGTCGGTGAAGGTGCCGCCGCGGTCGATCCAGAAGCGCCAGCCGTCGCTCATGAGATCCCTCCGGCGGGTCGGGTCGGGCGGGGAATCGCGCTGAATTTACCCGGTCGCCCGGTGGCGGAGAGGGTGGGATTCGAACCCACGGTGCCCGCAAAGGCACGCCGCATTTCGAGTGCGGTACATTCGACCACTCTGCCACCTCTCCGCGGGGCCGTAGGACGCTTGGTCGAGCGAGCGGCCTCTCTAATGGGGCGGCGCGCGCGCCGCAAGCGGCAACGGCGAGAAATCGCTCAGCGCTGGGCGGGCAGGGGCAGGCCCAGCGCCTCGCCGGTCGAGCGGGCGCCGTCGACCACCCGGAAAAGCTCGGCCGGCCGCCCGCCCGTGGCGGAGGACAGGCGCCCAGTCGGCTCGACCAGGCCGGTCCGTTCGACCCCGCGGCGGAAATTCTGCTTGTGCAGCGACAGGCCGGATACGGACTCGGCCGCCGCCTGCAGGCCGGACAGGGTGAAGGTCTCGGCCATCAGATCGAACAGCACCGGACGATATTTCAGCTTGCTGCGCAGCCGGCCGAGACCGGTGGCCAGGATACGGCGGTGGTCCGAGGCCATCGGGCGGCCCGGCGCGTCGCCGATGACGGGATGTTCCTGGTCCCGCGCCGCCTCGGCGACCACACCGGCCTCGTAGAGAAGCTCGTAGCGGTCCAGCACCAGACCTTCGTTCCAACGCTTGCCGCCGGCCCCGAACAGGGTGTCGACGCGGGCGAGACGGCGCGGATCGCCCGCGGCCCAGACCTGCAGGCCGGCGAGCACGGTCGAGAGACAGGCCGGCGGACTGTCGCGGCGATCCTCCCAGGGGAAGAGATCAAGCACCGGGGTCCAGCGCGCCTCGGCCGCGGGCGCGTCGGCGGCGTCGGCGGTCAGGGCCAGATAGCCCACCGACACCTCGCGATGGCGTTCGGGGCCCGGGGTTGCGCGCGGGCTGGCGCGCCCCAGGTCGCCGAAAGAGTAAAGCTGCTCGACGAA
>JBBRFV010000005.1:0-21510 GCA_038241335.1 Caulobacterales bacterium
ATGATCCGCTGTGGCGTCCGCAGGCCGCGCAGGCCCTGGCCTTGCTTGCTGACGCCGACGCCCTGGCGGCGCGGGGCGACTTCGCGGCCGCCGCGCACCTGCTACTGACCCGAAGCATCCAGGACATCGACGGGCGGCTTCCCAATACGGTCCGGCCCGCGTTGACGGCCCGCGACATCGGCGGCCTGGCCCGCCTGCCCGAGGCGGCGCGGCCGACCTTCGCCCGCATCGCCCGGGTGGTGGAGGCCAGTTTCTTCGGCGGAGCGTCGGTCGATCGAGCGAGCTGGCTGGATTGCCGCGACGCCTATGAGGCCTTCGCCTTCCCCGCCCACTGGTCCGCGAAATGACCGACGCCCCGATTGCCGTCGAGTCGACAAAGGCCGCCTTCCGGCCGGGCGTGATCCTCGCGTTGGTGCTGGCCGCCGTTCTGTCGATGCTGGCCATGGCTGTCATGAGCGCCTGGGCGCCGGAATTCAGCGACGGCAACGATGGCCGCGACCATGCGCTGTCGAAATCCGCTACCGGATATGCGGGCGTCGTCAGCCTGTTGCGCGGCGTGAAACACCTGGTGGTGCTGAGCCGCGGCCCCCTGCGGGGGGCCGGGCCCGATAGCCTGCTGATCCTGACCCCGCCGTCGGGCCGCGACGAGAAGCAGATGAACGCCCTGATCCAGCACAAGGGCGCCGTCCTGATCGTCCTGCCGAAGTGGCGCACCGCGCCCGACCCGCTTCGCAGAGGCTGGGTGCGCACGCTTGGGCTGGCGTCGCCCGGGGAGGCGCTGTCCGTCCTGCCGAAGTGGGCGCGCGAAGGCGTGCGGCTGGAGACCCTGACCGGCGCGCGCCGCATCCAGTTGTTGGCCGCAAGTGGAGGGCCCAAGACGGCGGCGGGACCCGTGGCCAACCTGCGCAGCCTGGTCGGCCGCGGCTGGACGCCGGTGCTGACCGATCAGAATGACCGCCCCGTGCTGCTGATTCATGACCGGACCGGCCTGTATCTGCTGACCGACGCCGACCTGATAAACACCCTGGCGCTGGACGATCCCGCGAAGGCCCGCGGCGTTCTCGCCATCATCGCCACCATGGCGACGGCCGAACAGCCCGTGGTCTTCGATCTCAGCCTGAACGGCTTCAGTCGGCCGCGCAGCCTTATGCGCCTGTTGCTGCAGCCGCCCCTGCTCGGCTTCACCTTGTGCCTGCTGGCCGCGGTCCTGCTGATCGGCTGGCAGGCGATGATCCGTTTCGAGCCTCACCTTCGGGCGCGGCGCGCGGTGTCGCTGGGCAAGACCGCCCTGGCTGACAACACCGCGGCCCTGGCCCGGCTGGCCCGGCGCGAACACCGGATGGCGCGCCCCTACGCCGAACTGGTCCGGGGCCGCGCGGCCAGGGCCGTGTCCGCCCCGCCCGGCCTCGACGCCGACGCCCTCACCGGCCTGCTGGATCGCCTCGCCGCCCGCCACGGCGACGCGGATACATGGGACCACCTGCTGGCCCAGGCCGACGCGGCGCGCTCGCCCGCCGATCTGATGGCCGTGACCCTCGCCCTCAATCGCTGGAAGTCGGAGATGACACGTGGACGTAGCTGAAGTCGGGGCGGCCGCCGCCCGAATCCGCGATGAAATCGGCAAGGCGGTGATCGGCCAGTCCGAAACCGTGGACCTGATGCTGACCGCCCTTTTCTGTGGCGGCCACATCCTGCTGGAAGGCCCTCCGGGCACCGCCAAGACCCTGCTGGCCCAAAGCTTCGCCCGCACCCTTGGTTTGAACTTCGGCCGCATCCAGTTCACCCCCGACCTGATGCCGGGCGACATCCTCGGCTCCAACATCTTCAACTTCCAGACCTCGACGTTCACACTGACCAAAGGGCCGGTGTTCTGCGACCTATTGCTGGCGGACGAGATCAACCGCACCCCGCCCAAGACCCAGGCGGCCCTGCTGGAGGCGATGCAGGAGCGCGCCGTGACTGTGGACGGCCAGACCCACGCGCTGAGCCCGCACTTCACGGTCATCGCCACCCAGAACCCGATCGAGCAGCAGGGCGTCTATCCCCTGCCCGAGGCCCAACTGGACCGCTTCCTGTTCAAACAGACCCTGGCCTATCCTTCGCGGGCGGATGAGCTGCGCATCGTCGAACAGCACGGCGACCATGTCGGCATGCCTGACCCGAAGGCGCTCGGTGTGACGCCCGTTATCAAGGGAGCGGCCATCGCCGCCGCCATCCGGACCGTGGCGGCGACCCGGCTGTCGCCCGAGATCGCCGGCTATGTGGTCGACCTGGTCCGGGCGACGCGCGAGAGCGCCGATCTGGAGACCGGGGCGTCGCCGCGCAGCGCCGCCATGCTGGCCGTCGCCTCACGCGCCCGGGCGGTGCTGGACGGCCGTGACTATGTCATCCCCGACGACGTCAAGGCGCTGGCCCTGCCGGCTCTGCGGCACAAGGTGGTCCTGTCGCCAGCGGCCGAGATCGAGGGCCGCCGCGTAGAACAGGTCATCCCCGCCTTGATCGAACAGGTCGCCGCGCCGCGATGATCTATCCCACGCGCCTCAGCGTGTTGCTGGCGCTGGCCGGCGCCCCCGTCGCCCTGGCGGCGGGCGTGGCCGCGCCAGGCCTGTGGCTGACCGCGCCGGCCGTGTTGACCGGTCTGGGCCTGATGATGCTGCTGGACGCCGTGATGGCCGCCCCGGCGCGGTCGATGAGCGTGACCTTCGAGGCGCCGACCTATCTCGCCGTCGGTGCTCCGACCCGGGCCGAGATGAAGATCGACTTCGCCCGGCGAGGCGGGCGTCGGCTGCAGGTGGCGTTGGAGGCGGATGTGCGGGCAGGTCTGGTCAGCCGGTTGGGAACGCCGGACGCCGACAAGCCCGGCGGGTTCGTCTTCGACATGAAGCCCGAGCGGCGCGGCCTGGCGGTGTTCGAACGGGCTATCGCACGCTGGCAGGGACCTATGGGCCTGACCTGGCGGCAGGCCTCGCGGCCGTTGAACGCCTTGGCGCCGATCACCGCCGACATCCGCCGCATCGAGGACGAGGCCCTGCGCATGTTCTCGCGTGACGCCCAGCACGGCGCCAAGGTCCAGATGGACATCGGCGAAGGCGCCGAGTTCCACGCGTTGAGCGATTTCCACTCGGGCATGGACCGCCGCACCGTCGACTGGAAACAGTCCGCCCGGCACCAGACCCTTCTGGCCAAGGAGTTTCGCACCGAGCGCAACCATCAGGTGGTCATGGCGCTGGACTGCGGACGGGCCATGAGCGAGCCGGTCGACGGCGCCCCGCGTATCGACCGCGCCATCCATGGCGCCCTCGTCCTGGCCTACGCCGCCCTTCGCGGCGGGGACCGGGCCGGCCTGTTCGCCTTCGACGAGCGGCCCCGCCTGTCGACCGGTGCGGTCGCGGGCGTCGGCTCCTTCCCGCTGTTGGCGCGGCAGGCGGCCGGCATCGATTACGGCGTCGAGGAAACCAACTACGCCCTCGGTCTGACCACTCTGTCGTCCAGCCTGAAACGGCGGTCGCTGGTGGTCGTCTTCACCGAGTTCGCGGACTCGACGGCGGCCGAGCTGATGATCGAGACCACCGGTCGGCTGATCAAGCGGCACCTGGTGATCTTCGTCGTCATGCGCGACGAGGAGATGGAGACGCTGGTGGCCGCGGAGCCGCGGACGCCGGAGGACGTGGCCCGCGCGGTCGTCGCCGCCGCCCTGCTACGCGAGCGGGATCTGGTTCTGGCCCGGCTGAAACGGTTGGGCGCGCACATCGTCGAGGCCCCGGCCGAACGGCTCGGTCCCGAAGTCCTGAACCTGTATCTGGACCTGAAGCGGCGGGACCTGTTGTGAGGGCGCGGCCATGACCGACATGCAGCTGAAGAGCCAGCGCTTCCGGCGCGAACGCGAGGAAACCTGGCGGCGTCTGGAGGCGCTGGTCGCCAAGGTCGAACAGAAGTCCGCGGCCTCCCTGACCGACGCCGAAATCCTCGCCGCGCCCGTGCTGTACCGCTCGACCCTGTCGGCCCTGTCGGTCGCCCGGGCGACCTCGCTGGATCAGGGGCTGACCGCCTATCTGGAGAACCTGTCGACCCGGGCCTATTTCTTCATCTACGGCGCGCGCTCGACGCCTGCCGAGCGGGTGATGGCCTTCCTGGGCGACTGGCCCGCGGCGGTCCGGGCGCTGTGGAAGGAGACGCTGGCTTCGCTGGCCATTTCCCTGCTGGGCGTGGGCCTTGCCGTCTTCCTGGTGAGCCGTGACCCCGACTGGTATTTCGCCTTCGTGGACCCTGGACTGGCGTCCGGCCGCGACCCGACCGCAGCGGTCGAGACGCTGCGCCAGACCCTCTATCACGATGACGGACCGCAGTTCCTGTCGGCCTTCGCCGCCTATCTGTTCCAGCACAACGCCCAGATCGCCCTGGTCGCCTTCGCCCTGGGCTTCGCCTTCGGCGTCCCGACCATCATCGCCCTGATGACCAACGGCGCCATGCTGGGAGCCATGATCTGGCTGTTCGCCTCCAAGGGGCTGGGCTTCGAGTTCGGCGGCTGGATCGCGATCCACGGGGTCACCGAACTGTTCGCCATCGTCCTGGCCGGCGCGGCGGGCCTGAAGATCGGCTGGGCCAGCGCCTTCCCCGGACGGCTCAGCCGGCTGGACGCGATCGCCAAGGCCGGTCGCACCGCGGGCGCGGTCATGATGGGGGTGATCATCATGCTGCTGGTCGCCGGCGTGCTCGAGGGCGTGGGCCGCCAGCTCATCGTCAACGACTGGGCCCGCTACGGCGTCGCCGGCGCCACCGTCCTGCTCTGGGGCCTGTTCTACTATGGGCCGCGTCCGCGGCGGGTGGAGCTGTGAGCACTCTCGATCCTCCCTTCCAGACTCCGGATAGCCAGCGGCGCAGCCTGGTCACGCCGGAGGGCGTCGATCTGCGCGTGGAGCTTGCCGACGTGGGCCAGCGGCTCGGCGCGGTCCTGCTCGACCTGCTGATCATCGGCAGCTCGATGCTGGGCGTCACCATCGTGTGCTGGATCGTCGGGCTCGCGGTCGGAAAGAGCGTGGTCGAGGTCCTCGCGGTCATCTGGCTGCTGGGCCTGTTTCTGATCCGCAACGCCTATTTCCTGCTGTTCGAGATGTCGGCCAAGGCCGCCACGCCGGGCAAGCGCGCCCTGGGTCTGCGGGTCGCCGCCCGCGACGGCGGACGTTTGCGGTTCGAGGCCATCTTCGCCCGCAACGCCATGCGCGAGCTGGAATTGTTCCTGCCGCTGACCTTCCTGATCTCGGGCCCGTACCTGGCCACGCACGGCGACGCTTGGATGTATCTGCTGGGCGTGATCTGGTTCGGCGTCTTCGTCACCTTGCCGCTGTTCAACCGCGACCGCCTCAGGGCCGGCGACATGGTCGCTGGCACCTGGGTGCTGCGCTCCCCGCGCCAGAAGCTGCTGCGCGACATGGCCGACGAGGGCGCCGTGACCCGTGCCGACTTCGCCTTCACCCCGGTCCAGCTCGACGCCTACGGCGTCAAGGAGCTGCACGTTCTGGAACAGGTGCTGCGCACCTGCGAGCGCGCCACCATCCGCGCCGTGGCCGACCGAATCTCGGCCAAGATCGGCTACGTCCGCGGCGCGGCCGCCGATGTCGAATTCCTGCAGGCCTACTATCACGCCTTGCGCGAACGGCTTGAGAGCCGGCTGCTGATGGGCCGCCGCCGCCGCGACAAGTTCGACGTCTAGTCGAAGATGGCGGCGATGGTCTGCTTGTCGCCGCCGTCCTTGATGGTGCGCAGTTCGACATAGATGGCGGCGATCCCGGCGCTGCCGATAATGGAAAAGATCGCCTGCAGGACAGGGGTCAGGACGATCGAGATCAACGGCGTCGCCATGGGCGCGCGGCTCAGGGCTCCGGCGAAGCCGCCGCCAACCCCGGCGATCACGGCGCCGAAGACCATGCTGGCGAGCCCGTAAATGGCCCACATGCCGAGAATGACCCAACGATGATTGCGGGTCAGATCCCGGCTGCGGTCCAGCGACTTGCCGACCCCTGCGCCTTCGGCGACGGCGACGGGCCCCACGACGCACCACATCAGGGCGATGATGATCCCGGGAACCAGCAGCAGGATCATGCCCAGAACAGTCGCCAGACCCACCACTATCCCGAGACCCAGCAAGACCCAGAATGACCGCAAGGCAGCGCGCAAGGTTTCCCCGAAACCCGGCTTGCGCCCCCGCAAGGCCTCTATGACGACATAGGTCGTCACCCCCTGCATGATCACCGTGCCGACCAGGCTGAACAGCACCATCACCAGACCGAATCCGGCCATCGTCTGCCAGCCGCCCGCAAGCCCGGGTCCCTTGGTCCAGAGCGTGCTGAGCATCTGTGGCCCGCCCACGAGGACGATCGAGATCGGGATCAGGATCAGTCCATTCGCCTTGATTGCTTCGAAGGACCGGCCGATCACCCGCCCCATGTCGAAGGTTCGTCCGCCGCTGTAGTCAGTCGTCATGTGAATCCTTTCCGTTGATTGCCCGGATCGTGGCGCCCCGCGACCGAAGCCAGGGGGTCGCCCGGCTAGGCCCCCGCCGTGGCCGCCGGCCGCGTCCTGGACGCCTCAAGCCAGCGGGCCAGATGGGCGAGTTCCTCGGGCGGCCGGTATTTGATCAGGCGCGCGAAATCGAGCCCGACCACCGCGACGATGTCGGCGATAGTGAAGCGATCGGCGGCGATGAATTCATGATCGGCCAACCGGCGGTCCAGCGTCTTCATGAATTTCTCGGCGGCGACCCGGTTGTAGTCGGCCAACTGCGGCACCTGCACGGCCTCCAGCGCCGCGAGCGCCGGATGGGTGTGACGCACGCTCAGCATGATGGGATTGGCGAGGTAGAATTCGCAGCGACGGGTCCACATCTCGATCACCGCCTGCTCGGCCGGGCCGTGACCGAACAGGTTGGGCTCGGGATAGAGGGCCTCAAGGTAGCGGCCGATGGCGATCGACTCCGAGATCGTCACGCCGTCATCCAGCTCCAGCGCCGGCACGTGGGGCACGCCGACACGGGCGCGGTAGTCTGCGGTCTTGTGCTCGCCGGCCAGCAGGTCGATCTCGACGATCTCGACCCCGTCGATGCCCTTCTCGGCCATCACCCAGCGAACCCGGCGGGGGTTGGGCGCACGGTGGGAGGTGAACAACTTCATCGCGATCTCCGTTGCTTATCGCAACGCTACAGGCCGAAGATGCGGCCCGGCAAGACGCCGACTACCGCGGCGGTCATCAAGGTCGCCAGGAAGCCGGCGAACAGCGCCTTCCAGATCATCCCCAGCACCTCCTCCCGCCGCTCGGGCATCAGCACCGACAGGCCGGTCACCGTGATGCCGACCGAGCCGATGTTGGCGAAGCCGCACAGGGCGTAGGTCATCAGCATGCGGGTCCGCTCGCTCATCTCGGCGACCGGAATCTTGCCCAGTTCGATGAAGGCGACGAACTCGGTCAGGGCCAGCTTGGTGCCGAGAAGCCAGCCGGCCTTGCCCGCCTCCGACCACTGCACGCCCGTCAGCCAGGCGACCGGCATGAAGGCCCAGCCAAGCAGGCGCTGGACCGTGACCTTGTCGCCGAACAGCCAGAAACCGCCCAGCATGATGTTGGCCAGGGCGACCAGGGCCACGAACACGATCAGCACCGCCGAGATGTTCAGCACCACCATCAGGCCGTCGGACGTGCCCTTGACGATGGCGTCGATCGCCGAGTCGTATTTCAGGGCCGAGGCATGATCGACGTCCTCGCCCTTCTGCCCGGCCGTCTCGGGAATGATGATGCGGGCCAGCAGCACGCCCGCAGGCGCGGAGACGATCGAGGCGACCAGCACGTGGCCGGCGGCGTTCGGCAGCACCGCATGCAGGATGGCCGCATAGGCCACCATGGTCGAACCGGCCACGGTGGCCAGGCCGACGACCATCATCAGGAACAGTTCCGACCGGGTCAGCTTGTCGAGATAGGCGCGGATCACGATCGGGCTCTCGATCATGCCCAGGAAGATGTTGGCCGCCACCGCCAGCGCCGAGGCCCCGCCCAGACCCATGGTCCGCTGGAACAGGACCCCGAAGCCGTGGGTGATCCACTTCAGGATTTTCCAATGCCACAGCAGTGCCGACAGGGCCGAGATGACCAAGATCAGCGGCAGTACCTGGAAGCCGAAGGTGAACAGGGCCGTCTGGTTCGACACCACGTACGGCTGATCGCCGCCAGCAAGGAAGCCGAACACGAATTGCGTGCCCTGGTTGGTGGCGACCGCCAAGCCGTCGACCGCGCCGGTGATGGCCGCCAGCACCTCCTGCGAACCGGGAATGGCGAACAGCGCCAGCACCAGCCCCGCCTGGACGGCGATGGCGCCCAGGGTCAGCTTCCACGGGAACGCCCGCTTGTTCTCGGACAGGCCCCAGCAGGCCGCGACAATGACCACGAGCCCGAACAGGCTCTGCAGGTTCAGAAGGCTGAACATGGACGAGATTCCCCCCCGGCTCCCCGCCGGTTTCCAGTGCCCGTTGAACGCCACGCCGCCGCATCTGGCAAGTCGCGGTTTCGCTCGTTTGCGGTCCAGCTTCCGCCCCGATCCACGCGCGTCATCACGAAACCGTGATGACCACGGCTTCGGGAGAAATGACGATGCGCAAGGGTTTGATCCTCGCCGCGGCGAGCGTTCTGGTGTTGTCCGCCTGTTCCCCGGCGGAGAAGGATTCAGGGATTGTTACGGATGAGGCCGCTCCGGCGGCGGACGCCGCCGCCGATGCGGCGGCCTTTGCGCCAGCCTCTGGGCGAACGGGCCGGCCCGAACTGGTTCCGCCGCCCGCGCCGATCGCGCAGATCGCCTACGCCTACAGCTACGCGCTGTCCCTGCCTCGCGACCGGGGCGCCGAGACCATGAGCCGTCACGAACTGGAATGCGTCGCGGCCGGGGCCGGCTACTGCCAGGTCGTCTCGTCCGAGGCAGACTGGACCGCCCGCCGGCCCGGCGGACGGCTGGAGCTGCGCGGCCAGCCCGAGTGGATCAACCGTTTCCGCAGCGGACTCGCGTTGGACGCCAGCAACGCCGGCGGTCGCCTCGACGCGGCCCGCACCGTGGGCGAGGACGTCACGCGCAACATCGACGCGGCCCTGACCGGGGCCCGAACCACGGCCTCCCTCGCCGACCGCATCAAGGCGCTACAGGCTCGTCGCGGCGGAACCCTGGCGCAACGTCTGCAGATCGAACAGGAACTGAGCGACCTGAAACGGCAGCAGGACGAACAGCAGGTCGAGTTGCGCGCGCTGAACGACAGGGTGCTGAGCGCGCGCCTGACCATCGATTATCGCCAGGGCGGCGCCTTCGCCAGCAACAGCCCGGTCCGGCCCGTGGCCCAGGCGATGCATGACGCCCTGGGACTGTCGATGGGCGTGCTGGCCATCCTGATCACGGCCGGCTCATTGCTGCTGCCGATCGGGGTCATCGTCGCCGTCACATGGTGGGCGCTGCGCCGCCGTCGTCGCAAGACGCTCGCGACCGCGCCTGCGGCCTGAGCGCACGACTCCGAAAGCCGGCGGGGACCAAACCCCGCCGGTGATCAGGCTTGGCGGCGTACCAGCCGGCCGTAGTCTTCCATCAGCCCCAGGCTCAGGGCCCCTGGAGTAAACCGGAATTCGCCGATCTCGCTCACCGGCGTCACTTCCGCCGCGGTGCCGGTCAGGAAGCATTCGCTGAAGGTCGACAGCTCCTCAGGCCGGATGTGGCGCGCGACCACCTCGATGCCCTTGGCGGCGGCCATCTCGATCACCGTCTGGCGGGTGATGCCGTCCAGGATCGCGTCAACCGGCGGCGTGTGCAGCACGCCGTCCTGGACGAAGAAGACGTTGGCGCCGGTCGCCTCGGCGACATACCCCCGCCAGTCCAGCATCATGGCGTCGGCGTAACCGCGCTTCTCGGCGGCGGTCTTGGACATGGTGCAGATCATGTAGAGGCCGGCCGCCTTGGCCGCCGACGGGGCGGTCATCGGGTCCGGGCGGCGCCATTTTGCCCACTCCAGACGGATCCCCTTCGCCTTGGTCTCGGCGTCGAAATAGCTGGGCCATTCCCAGACGGCGATGGCGACATGGGTCTTGTTATTCAGGGTCGAGACGCTGACCTGTTCCGGCCCGCGATAGGCCACGGGGCGGACGTAGCAGTCCTCGAGCCCCATCTTTTCGCAGGTTTCCTTGCAGGCCGCGTCGATCTCGGCCACGCTGTACGGAAGGTCGAAATCCAGAAGGTTCGCGGAGCGCTGCAGGCGCTCGCTGTGCGGGGTCAGCTTGAAGAGTTCGCCGCCGTACATACGCTCACCCTCGAACACCGACGAGCCGTAGTGGAGGGCATGGGTCAAAACGTGCGTTTTCGCTTCCCGCCAGGGCACGAAATCACCGTCCATCCAGATCCAACCGTCACGATCGTCGAAAGGAACGAAGGCCATTGAAGAACGTCTCCCGCGTAGGTCTCCGGGTTAGAGCCGCCGGAATCGCTCAGGTCAACGCCTGTCGGCGCCAGCCGGTCGCATCGGCATGAGCGACGTCCGCTCCCACGGCCGGTCGGGCCCGGTGGCGGGCGCCGGCGCGGGTCGCCATCTGCTGGTGGTCGATGACGACGACCGCATCCGCGAGCTGCTCAAGGAATTCCTCGCCCGCGAAGGCTATCGGGTGACGGGCGCCGCCCACGCCGCGGCGGCGAAGCGGTTGATGGAGCTGATCGAATTCGATCTGGTGGTTCTCGACGTGATGATGCCGGGCGAGAGCGGTTTCGACCTGACCACCTGGGTGCGCGGCAAGGCCGAAACCTCAAGGACGCCGGTTCTGCTGCTGACCGCGCGGGGCGATCCCGACGACCGTATCGAGGGCCTGTCGCGCGGCGCCGACGACTATATGTCCAAGCCGTTCGACCCGCGCGAACTGGCTCTGCGGATCGACGCCATATTGCGCCGAACGGGAGGCAAACCGCTGACCCCGCGCGAGATCAAGCTGGGCCCGGCGGTGTTCGACATGGAGCGGCTGGAACTGCTCAAGGACGGCAAGCCCCAGCGCCTGACCGAGGCCGAGGCGCAGTTGCTCAAGACCCTGGCCATCAACGCCCACGCCCCGGTCGAGCGCATGAGCCTGTCGCCCGACACGGCCGACATCACCGGCCGCGCGGTCGACGTCCAGGTCACCCGCCTGCGCCGTAAGCTGGAAGCCGACCCCAAGAACCCGCGCTATCTCCAGACTGTGCGCGGCGTCGGCTACATGCTGGCCCCGGACTGATGCAAGCCACTCCCCACCTTCCTTCCCCCCTCGCGAGGGAAGGTGGGCCGCGGAGCGGCTCGTATGGGGGGGCCGTTGGCCTCGGGCCCGGCCCGGAAGCCGATTGCAAACCGGCATCGGGGATGTCTCACCCCCCATCCGTAAGGCTCCGCCTGCCACCCGGAGGGGGGGAAGGCGCATGAGACTCCTGCCAGCCTCGTTATGGCCGCGGTTCCTGAAGCGGCGGCTGCCGACCTCGCTGTGGGGCCGGTCGCTGCTGATCATCGTCCTGCCGGTGCTGATCATGCAGGTGGCGGTGACATGGGCCTTCTTCGACATGCACTGGCGCACGGTGACCGCGCGCCTGTCAGACGGTCTGGCCGGAGACATCGCGTGGGCCTCGGAGAGCTGGCGCGACGAGCCGACCGCCGGGAACATGGCCGTCATCTCGGAACGGGCCCAGCGCTCGATGTCGCTGTCGATCGTGCTGCAGGACGGCGCCGTTCTGCCCGCCGACACCCGCCGGGGGCCCATCGGTGTGGTCGACCGCACGCTGGAGAAGGCGCTGAACGCCCGCATCGACCAACCCTTCTGGTTCGACACCACCCGCTACCCCGCCTACGTCGACATCCGCGTACAGGAGCCGCAGGGCGTGCTGCGCGTGATCGCCCCGCGTGAGCGGGCGGTGGCGACCCAGGCCCACATCTTCGTGCTGTGGCTGCTGGTGGCGACCGTGCTGCTGATGGGCGTCGCCATCCTGTTCATCCGCAACCAGGTCCGCGCCATTGAGCGGCTGGCCGACGCCGCCGAAGCCTTCGGCCGGGGCGAGACCCGCGAGCGCTTCAAGCCGCACGGAGCCAAGGAGGTGCGGGCGGCCGCCCAGGCCTTCCTCAACATGCGCGACCGCATCCAGCGCCACATCGACCAGCGCACGGCCCTGCTGGCCTCGGTCAGCCACGACCTGCGCACGCCCCTGACCCGTCTGCGGCTCGAGTTGGCCCTGGCCCCCGCCTTCAAGCGCGCCGGGGCGATGAAGTCCGACCTCGACGAGATGGAATACATGATCGACGAATACCTCGCCTTCGCCCGCGGCGAGGCCGGCGAGGCGGTGCAGTCCGTGTCCGTCTCCGCCATGCTGGGCGCAGCCGGCGAGGACGCACGCCGCGCCGGCGCGGAGATCGAGATCAGCGCGCCCGACGACCTGACCGCCAACGTTCGCCCCCTGGCCTTCAAGCGGGCCCTGACCAATCTGGCCGGCAACGCCGCCGCGCATGGTGAGCACGTGCGTCTGACCGCCCGCGCCCTGCCCTCCGGCGGGTTGGAGGTGGCCGTCGAGGACGACGGACCCGGCATTCCCGAAGACATGCACGAGGAGGCCTTCCGCCCGTTTTCGCGCCTCGACGCCTCGCGTAACCAGAACCACAAGGGCGTCGGCCTTGGCCTGGCCATCGCTCGCGACGTCGCCCGCGGCCACGGCGGAGACATCACCCTCGAGCGCAGCGATCTCGGCGGCCTGCGGGCGCTGATCCGCCTGCCCGGCTGATCACGTTTCGTCTCATCACTGGCGAAGCGGAGCCGCAGAGCGCATCTTCGACGGGACAGGGCAATTCGGAGAGTATCAATGCGTAGACTCGCTTTTCTCGCTCCCCTTGCCGCCGTACTGGCGGTGGCCGCCTCGGCCCACGCCGATCCCGCCACCGTCCGGGTCACCCTCGGGCCTGACCTGCAGGACAAGGTCGAGAACCTGGGCTCGCGCGAGGTCCAGCAGCAGGCCGATCGTCTGGCGCAGGTTGTCGAGCAGACCTTGGCCCGCCGCGGCGCGCTGGACGGCGCCCGGATCGACCTCGTCCTGACCGATCTCAAGCCCAACCGACCGACCATGGAGCAGGCCATCGACCGACCGGGACTCGATCCGATCCGCAGCGTGTCGATCGGCGGAGCCACAATCGAGGGCCAGATCACCACGGCGTCGGGCGAGGTGCTGCCGGTCCGCTATGACTGGCACACGACCAATCTGGCCGACGTGTACGGCTATTCGACCTGGCAGGACGCCGAAACCGCCTATCGCCGCCTCGCCTCCAACCTCGTGGCCGGGCGCTACGTCAGCCGCTGAGGAGTCCGGCGCGCTCAATCGCGGCCGCCACTGCCGCCTCGGCGGCGCGGTCGAGGTCTCCGGTCGTCGCCATGGCGTCCAGTCCCGCGCGGGTGGTCCCGCCGGGCGAGGCGATGCGTGCGATCAAGGCGTCGAGCGCAGCGCCGGTGTCCGCGCCCGATCCCGCTGATCGCAGGGCTCCACGCGCCAGCCGCGCCGCCGCCGCGCCGGGGAGGCCCCGCGCCTCGCCCGCCCGCGCCAAGGCTTCGGTGAAGGCATAGAGGAAGGCTGGCGCCGATCCGGCCACGGCGGTGGCCGCGTCCATCTGGTCCTCGGCATCCAGGTCCACGACGTCAGCGATCCGGGCGAACAGGCCTCGCGCAACTTCTCTTGCTTTCGACTGGCCAGACCACAGCGCCGCCACGCCCCGGGCCTGCGCCACCGCCGTCGTCGGCATGACCCGCGCGATGCCCGACAAGCCTGTGAGGGCGGCTAGGTCCGCGGCGCGCACCCCGGCCATCACCGACACCAAGGTCGCGTCAGGGGATAAAGTGCCGACGAGCGGCGCGACCGCCGTCCGCCACAACGCCGGCTTGACCGCGAGCACGACCGAACCCGCCCCGGCGAGGTCTGAAGGGAATGGATTGACGCGCGCCCCACGGGCCCGCGCCGCCTCCGCGACCGGCTTTTCGGACGGTGTCAGGATGATCAGCGTCGCCGGATCCACCGCCCCGGTCGCCAGCCAGCCCTCGACGATGGCCGAACCCAGACGGCCGCAGCCCACCAGGACGACGTCGCCGCGATTTGCGCTCGACGTCATGGCCTCAGGCGGTGCCGACGGTCTCGAACAGGCAGGCGTTGATCGCCTCCTGCGGTTTCTTCGCCCCGCGGATCATGAAGTCGAAGGCGGGGTAGTAGCGGTCGGAGGCCTCCACAGCGGCGTCGATCATCGACGCGGCCTGGGCCAGTGTCGGTCGTTCACCGTGCGGCAAGGCCAGCGAATGGCGGAAAACGATCTCGCCGTCGTCGGCCCACACCTCGAAATGGCCCATCCAGGTGCGCTGGTTGATCAGGCCGACCAGTTCATAGGCGGCCGCGCGGCGCTGTTTCGAGGCCTGCAGGTCCAAGGCGCAGCACAGCTGAAGGCAGTCGCCCTCAGGCCGCCAGGCGAACCACATCTCATAATCTTTCCAGTCGCCGGCCAGCGCGAAGGCGAGATCGCCCTCGTCGGTCCGGTCGAACGGGAGGTTCTCGGCGACGAGCACGTGTTCCACGACGTCCAGCGGATCGTAGGGAACATCGACTTCTTCGGGCCGTACGGCATCCATCAAATCTTCTCCGGGCGCGACTCACGCCCTTTCAGCAAACGGTAGGCGGGTTCGGAGATTCGGCTCAACCGGCTGCGTCCTGAGGGGGAACCCGACCTGTGGACGTTCCCGTGGCAGGCTTCTTTGTGGCCTTCCCGGACGGTTTCAGGGCCGAAAGCTCGGCGCGGAGCGCGGCGATCTCCGCCTTCAGCGCGTCGAACTCGTCGCGCCGGACGAGGTCCAGTTCGGCCGCCATCCGGTCGGTCTGGGCGCGGAAAGCCGTCTTGGCCTCTTCGCCCGCCGCCTGCGCCAGGCCCATGGCGCCGGTGGTCAATTTCGCGAACTCGTCGAGGATGGGATTGCGGGTCTGCATGAGGCGGTCTCCGATCGGCGACGTGGTTAGTGAAAGGTCACCCGATATGGTGAACGAAACCTTTCTGTCGAGGTGACCGATGGCGCGAATGGGGCGACCCTGAAGCCGACAGAAATTTCGCAGACGAAAACCGTCCCGCTTGCTAAACGCTGGCGGACAGACGGTTTGCAGGAGGCTTCGTGCCCTTTCCCGATTTCGACCCGGTCCTGATCCAGATCGGTCCGCTGGCGATCCGCTGGTACGCCCTGGCCTATATCGCCGGCATCGTGCTCGGCTGGTGGTACGCCGGCCGGCTGTTGAAGAACGCCGCCGTGTGGGCCCCAGGCAAGCCGCCCATCACCACCGTCCAACTGGACGATCTGGTGCTCTACATCACCTTGGGAATCATCCTCGGCGGCCGGCTCGGCTATGCCCTGTTCTACCAGCCCCACTTGTACGGCGCCCTTTTCAACGGACATGGCTGGGCCGAGCGGCTGGCCCTGTTCCGGCTCTGGGACGGCGGCATGTCGTTCCACGGCGGCGCCATCGGCGTGGCGGTGGCCATCGTCTGGTTCGCCCGCAAGCATCAGGTCCGGCTGCTCAGCCTCGGCGATCTGGTCGCGCCGGTCGTACCGATCGGCCTCGGCTTCGGCCGCCTCGCCAATTTCGTCAACGGCGAACTGTGGGGCCGGGTCAGCGACGTCCCGTGGGCGATGAATTTCTGCAACAGGCACGCCCAGTCGATCTACGGCGCCATGTGCGAGGCGCCGGGCGGATCGGGCATCCTGCCCCGTCACCCCAGCCAGCTCTACGAAGCCTTGCTGGAAGGCGTGCTGCTGCTCTCGATCCTGGCCTTCGGCGTCTACAAGCTACGTCTGTTGTCCAAGCCGGGCTATCTGACCGGGATCTTTCTGGTGGGTTACGGCCTCATCCGGGCTTCGCTGGAGAACGTACGCCAGCCGGACTTCGGCCTCGACCACCTGCCGCTGGGCCTGACCATGGGGATGATCTTGTCGGCGCCCATGATCCTGGTCGGTGCGTGGCTGATCCAGCGCGCCTGGAGCCGGCCGCCGGTCCCGGCCGCCGTCTGAGCCGATGAGCCTCGCCGAACGGCTGGAGCGCGAGATCGTCCTGACCGGGCCGATGACGGTCGCCGACTATGTGACACGCTGCCTGCACGACCCACAGGGCGGCTATTACGCCACGCGGCCGGCCATCGGCGCGACCGGCGATTTCATCACCGCGCCCATGATCAGCCAGATGTTCGGCGAACTGATCGGCCTCTGGGCGGTCGAGACCTGGCGCAGACTGGGCGCGCCCGAGCGGGTGCGACTGGTCGAGGTCGGTCCCGGCGACGGCACATTGATGGCCGACGCCCTGCGCGCCGGACGGCTGGACCCCGACTTCCTGTCGGCCGCCGATCTGGTGCTGATCGAGCCCAGCGGCCCTTTGCGCGCCGCCCAGGCCCGGATGCTGGCCGACAGCGACCTGCATCCGCGCTAGTGCGCCGCACTGGACTGTGTCGAGACCGACGCTCCGGTGATCCTGATCGCCAACGAGGTGCTGGACTGCATGCCCGCCCGCCAGTTCGTCCGCACCGATGACGGCTGGGCGGAGCGGAGGGTCGGCGTCACCGATGACGGCGCCCTGACCTTCGGCCTGGTCAAGATCACCGGTGGCTTCAAACGGCCGGCCTTCGCCGTCGAGCCCGGCCAGACGGTCGAAGTCTCGGACCAGCAGGCCGCTTTCGGCCGGGATCTGGCCTCTCTCGTCCGGGCCGCCTCGGGAGCCGCCCTGCTGATCGACTACGGCCGCGCCCGGCCGGAGGTCGGCGACACCCTCCAGGCCCTGCGTCGACACGCCAAGGTCGATCCGCTGGCGACGCCCGGCGAGGCCGACCTTACGCAGTGGGCGGATTTCCCGACCGTGCTGGAAGCCGCCGTCCACGCCGGAGCCGACGTCACCGGTTGCCGCGGCCAAGGCGACTTCCTGCGTGGTCTCGGGATCGAGGCCCGCGCCGCTCGGTTGAAGAGCGGACGACCGGACGCCGCGGCGACCATCGACCGCCAGTTGGCCCGTCTGACCGCGGACGACCAGATGGGCGCGTTGTTCAAGGCCTGCGCGATCTTCTCGCCCCGTTCACTGGCGGTCCCCGGGTTCGAGGCGTGAGCATTCCCGATCCGATCACCCATCCCCTGCTGGACAAGGCGGGAATCCGGCATGGCTTCTTCACCCGTCAGGGCGGGGTCTCCACCGGCCTTTACGAAGGACTGAACACCGGCGTTGGCTCGAAGGACGATCCGGCCGCCGTGGCCGAGAACCGCCGCCGCGTCGCCGACTGGATGGGCGGCGCGTCCGACGATCTGGCCGCGTGTTTCCAGATCCATTCCGCCGTCGCCCGCGTCGCCCGGACCGGCTGGAAGGGCGAGCGGCCCGAGGGCGACGCCGCCGTCAGCGCCGCGCCGGGCGTCATCTGCGCCGTCCTGACCGCCGATTGCGCGCCCGTCCTGCTGGCTGACGCCGGGGCGGGCGTGGTGGGCGCGGCCCATGCGGGCTGGAAGGGCGCGCTGGACGGCATCGTCCATTCCACCATCGCGGCCATGGTGGCGCTGGGCGCGCGTCCGGATCGCATCGCCGCCGTCGTCGGCCCGTGCATCTCGCAGGCCTCCTACGAAGTCGGCGCGGACTTCCAGGAACGGTTCGAGCACCACGACCCCGGCGCCGGCCGCTTCTTCGTCGCCGGGGACGCCGCCGACAAGCGGCTGTTCGATCTGCCGGGCTTCGTCCTGTGGCGGCTGGAGCAGGCCGGGGTCGGCGACGCCGCCTGGACAGGCGACGACACGCGCGGGGACGCCGCGCGTTTCTACTCCAATCGCCGGGCGCATCTGGACGGCGAGCCCGACTTCGGCCGCCTGATGTCGGCCATCTCGATCGACCGCTGAACCTCCTGCCGCGCTTGACTTCAGGCCGGAGTCGAGGCCTAGGTCCGCTTGCTCTCGCGGGAGAGATCGGGCCGTTTCGGCGGACCCGGAGCCGAAGGCGCAACCGCCCCGGAAACGCTCAGGCAAACGGACCGCGAGGACATACGGACGCTGGAAAGTCGCCCCCCATTCCCGGGAGTCATGGGCGCGCCGACGGAGCAAGCCACGGATCAGGTCCGGGCGGAATCTCTCAGGCTTCAGGACAGCGGGGGCGCGAAGATGGCGGAGCATCCGCTTCAATACGCGACCGCGAAAGTCTGACGATGACCGACGAAGCCCTGAAGACCACCCCTCTGAACGCCGCGCATCGCGCCGCCGGCGCCCGCATGGTCGGCTTCGGCGGCTATGACATGCCGGTGCAATACGAGGGCGTTCTGGCCGAGCATCGCTGGACCCGCGAACACGCCGGCCTGTTCGACGTTTCACACATGGGCCAGTGCAAGATCACCGGCGAGGACGCCGTCGCCCAGTTCGAGCGCTTCGTGCCTGGCGACTATGCGATCCTCAAGGCCGGCCGGCAGAAATACAGCCTGCTTCTGAACGCCGAGGGCGGCATCATGGATGACCTGATGGCCGGCAAGCCCGACCATGACGGCCTCTATGTCGTGGTCAACGCCGGCAACAAGGACGCCGACTTCGCCTTCCTGAAAGCGAACCTGCGGGGCGACGCGAAACTGACGGTCCTGTCCGACCGCGCCTTGATCGCGGTCCAGGGCCCCGAGGCCGCCGCGGTCATGGCCGGGCATGAGCCGGTGCTGGCCGAGTTCGGCTTCATGGACTGCGCCCGGCTGGTGCTGTTCGGCGTCGACTGCTTCGTCTCGCGCTCGGGATACACCGGCGAGGACGGCTACGAGATTTCCGTTCCGAACGCGGACGCCGAACGCATCTGGAACACCATTCTCAAGGATGCCCGCGTCAAGCCAATCGGCCTTGGCGCCCGCGACAGCCTGCGGCTTGAAGCCGGCCTGCCCCTGCACGGTCATGACATCGACGCCTCGATCAGCCCGGTCGAGGGCGCACTGACGTTCGCTCTGTCCAAGTCGCGCAAGGAGCGCGCCGACTTCAACGGAGCCGACCGCATCCTGAAGGAGCTGACCGACGGCCCGTCGCGGGTCCGCGTCGGCCTCAGCATCAAGGAAGGCGCTCCGGCCCGCGAGGGCGCCGAGATCGCCGACATGGACGGCAACGTCATCGGCACGGTCACCTCCGGCGGCCCGTCGCCGACCCTGGGCCGCAACATCGCCATGGGCTATGTCCCGCCGAAACTCGCCGAACTGGGCACGAACCTGCAGGTCATCGTGCGCGGCAAGCCCGCCGCCGCCGAGGTCGTCGCCATGCCCTTCGTCGCCCAACGCTACTATCGCAAACCGAAAGCCTGAGGATCGGACCGATGCATTTCTCCAAGGATCACGAATGGGTTCACTTCGATGGCGACGTCGCCACTGTCGGAATCTCCAAACACGCCGCTGACGCCCTGGGCGACGTGGTGTTCGTCGAGACGCCGGCCGCCGGCATGACCATCTCGAAGGGCGACAGCTTCGCCGTCGTCGAGAGCGTCAAGGCGGCCTCTGACGTCTACGCCCCGGTTTCGGGCGAAGTGATCGAGGGCAACGCCGCTCTCGCCTCCGCGCCTGAGACGGTCAACGCCGATCCCGAAGGCGAAGGCTGGTTCGCGAAGATCAAGGTGTCCGACGCCTCGACCGACGGCCTGATGGACCGCGCCGCCTACGACGCCTTCCTGGCCACCCTCTAAGCCCTTTCACGCACGGATCTCCCCGCCATGCGCTACCTCCCCCTGACGCCCGATGACCGCACGGCGATGCTCGCCGCCATCGGCGCCAAATCCATCGACGACCTGTTTGTGGACGTGCCCAAGGCGGCGCAACGCGACGGCTTCATCGACCTGCCCCGCGTGGCGGGCGAGCTGGAGGTCGAGCGGGCGCTGGGGGCCATGGCGGCGAAGAACGCCTCGGCGGGGACGGTCCCCTTCTTCTGCGGGGCAGGGGCCTACAAGCACCACGTCCCGGCGACCGTGGACCATGTGATCCAGCGCTCGGAGTTCCTGACCAGCTACACGCCCTACCAGCCGGAAATCGCCCAAGGCACGCTGCAGTATCTGTACGAGTTCCAGACCCAGGTCGCGAACCTGACCGGGATGCCGGTGGCCAACGCCAGCCTCTACGACGGCTCGACCGCCATGGCCGAGGGCGTGCTGATGGCCACGCGCGTGACCCGTCGCAACAAGGCGGTGATCTCGGGCGGCGTGCATCCCCACTACGTTCGAGCGACCGAGACCGTGGTTCACGCCGTAGGCGTCGAGACACAGGTTCTGCCGGCCGCCGTCGACGCGGAAGCCGACGTCATCGCCCAGATCGGACCGGACACCGCCTGCGTCGTCGTCCAGACCCCGAACGTCTTCGGCACGGCCACCGACGTGACCAGGATCGCCGAGGCCGCCCACGCCGCCGGCGCATTGCTGATCGTCGTGGTCACCGAGGCTGTGTCGATGGGCCTGTTGAAGTCGCCGGGCGAGATGGGAGCCGATATCGTCGCCGCCGAGGGCCAGTCGATCGGCAACGCCCTGAACTACGGCGGACCGTACGTCGGCCTCTTCGCCTGCCGCGAAAAGCTGGTGCGCCAGATGCCGGGTCGTCTGACCGGCGAGACCGTGGACGCCGATGGCGAGCGCGGCTTCGTCCTGACCCTGTCGACGCGTGAGCAGCACATCCGCCGCGACAAGGCGACGTCGAACATCTGCACCAACTCGGGCCTCTGCACCCTGGCCTTCACCATCCACATGAGCCTGCTGGGCGAGACGGGGCTGCGCAAGATGGCCCTGCTGAACCACGAGAAGGCGCTGGCCACGCGGGATGCGCTGGCGGCCATCCCGGGCGTCGAGATCCTGACCCCGCGCTTCTTCAACGAGTTCGCCGTGAAGCTGCCGAAGCCGGCGGCCGAGGTGGTCGAGGCGCTGGCCCAGCACCGCATTCTGGCGGGCGTGCCCTACAGCCGTCTGGCCCCCGCTGCCGGCATGGACGATGTCCTGCTGGTCGCGGCGACGGAGATGACCATGGACGCCGATATCAAGATTTTGGCGGGTTCGCTCGCCAAGGTCCTGGCGGCGTGAGCGGAGACGGAACGATGAGCACCATGAACACCGTCGGCCGCCCGACCACCCCGAACGCTGTCGAGAGCAAGCCCGCCACCCTGACCGGCGGCCGTGGGCTGCTGCAGAACGAGCACCTGATCTTCGAGAGCGATGGCTGGGGCAAGACCGGCGTCGACCTGCCGGAGCCGAAGACCGACGGGTCCGACCTAGGCGATCTGGTCCGCAAGGATCCGATCGGCCTGCCGGGCCTCTCCGAGCCCGAGACGATGCGCCACTATGTGCGGCTGTCGCAGAAGAACCACGCCATCGACCTGGCCATCTATCCGCTGGGCTCGTGCACGATGAAGCACAATCCGCGCCTCAACGAGAAGATGGCGCGCCTGCCCGGCTTCTCCGACATCCACCCATTGCAGCCGACCTCGACC
>JBBRFV010000006.1:0-20762 GCA_038241335.1 Caulobacterales bacterium
AGCCGCATCGCGTCCAGCCCCTCGGCGACCCGCCGCTCGACCCCCGGGCGCAGCACCTTGACCGCCACCTTGCGGCCGTCGGCCAGCCAAGCGGGATGGGCCTGGGCCAGAGAGGCGGCGGCGACGGCGGGCGCGAAATCGGTGAACAGGCTCTCGACCGGCCGGCCCAGGGCCCGCTCGACCTCGCGCCGCGCCGCCTCGACCGGGAACGGCGCCAGATTGTCCTTCAGCCGCCCGAGGTCGCGGGCGAACTCGACGCCGAAGATGTCGGCCCGCGTCGCCAGCACCTGGCCCAGCTTGATGGCCACGGGCCCGAGATGTTCAAACGTCCGGCCCAGCCGCTCGCCGGGCCGGCCGACGCGGGCCTCGCGGCTGGCGAACAGATGCAGCAGATGGGCGATCCAGCGCACCCAGACCGGCAACAGCGGCGTGATCTCGCGCGGGACCAGGGCGTCGTGGCGGATCAGCACCCAGCCCCAGCCCAGCAGCCGCAGGGCCGAGCGCACGGGGTGGCGCACCGGCACGGTCGCCGGCGGCGGGGGCGCGATCCTGTAGTCGGCCGCGCTGGTCAGATCGCCCACCCGTGATGGATGGCCGCCACGCCGCCCGACAGGTTGGTCACGGTCACCCGGCTGAAGCCCGCGGCCTCGATCAGGCCCTTGAAGGTCGGCTGGTCGGGAAAGCGGCGGATGCTCTCGACCAGATACTGATAGCTGTCGCGGTCGCCCGCCACCCAGCCGCCGATGCGCGGAATGGCGTGGAAGGACCAGGCGTCATAGGCCTTGCGCAGGGCGCTCGCGGTCGGGCGCGAGAACTCCAGGCACAGGAACCGCCCGCCGGGCTTGAGCACGCGCCGCGCCTCGGCCAGCGCCTGGGCAATGTCAGCCACGTTGCGGATGCCGAAGCTGATGGAATAGGCGTCCACCGAGGCGTCAGGCAGCGGCAGGGCCATGGCGTCGCCGACCGACCAGCTCATCTCGGGCTCCCCGCCCTTTTGAACCCCGGCCATGATCATCTCGGCGTTGTAGTCCAGCACGATCACCGAGGCGTCCGCGCCGCCGCGTCGTGTCTGTGCGCCCCGCGCCATCTTCGCATAGCGCCGCGCCATGTCGCCGGTGCCGCCAGCCACGTCGAGGATGGTCTCGCCCGGCCGGGGGTTCAGCTTGGCCGCCGCCGCGTCCTTCCACAGCCGGTGTACGCCCCCGCTCATCAGGTCGTTCATCAGGTCGTAGTTCGAGGCCACGCTGTCGAACACGCCGCGCACCATGCGGACCTTCTCCTTCGCGTCGACATCGCGAAAGCCGAAAGAAGAGGTTTTTCCGGAGGGGGCCGCGTCGGTCATGACGCCGATGTAGCGGCTCGCGCGCGCGGCGTCACCGGGCCGCGTGGTCGCGGATCAACAACCGGTCCGGAGGCGCGGATCAGGCGGCCTGCGGGCGTGGCACGCCCAGATCCCGCAGCACGCCCCGCATCTGGGCGTAGCAGCTGCAGGCCGCACCCTCGAGCGCGGGCCGATCGAGAATCTCGACCCAGCCGCGCCCGCGCCGGATCAGTCGTTTGCCTTCCAGCTCGGACCCGACCTCGGACACGGTGGCCCGGCGGACGCCCAGCATGCCGGCGATGTCCATCTGGGTCAGGTGGAAGCGATCCGCGTCGGCCCGGTCGTGCAGCGTCAGCAGCCAGCGCGCCAGCCGTTCGTCCAGCCGGTGCTGGGCGTTGCACGCCGCCGCCTGCTGCACCTGGGCGAACAGACCCTCGGTGAATTTCGCCAGCGCCATGCGCATCGCCGCGCTCTGGGCCAACGCGTCCGAAAACACCTCGGATGAACAGCAGGCGGCCGTGCCCTCCAGCTGGGCGATCGCCCGGCTCGAGGCTCGCGCGTTCATCGGCCCGCAGGTGACGCCGACCAGCCCCTCGCGGCCGATGGCGGCGGTCTCAACCATGCGGTCCTCGTCCAGCAAGGTCATCAACGATACGACCCCTGTCATCGGGAACCAGACCTGATCGACCGCCTCTCCGGCGTCATAGAGCAGCTGGCCCTGGGCGAAGGGCGTCTCCGTCAGGTGCGGTTCGATCCGCTTCCGGTCGGCGGGATCGAGTGCTGCGATCCAGAGATTGTCCACGAAGCTCTCCAGTCAGAACGGCGACGCTTGGTAACGCTGCGCTTCCAGAGCCGTTCCCGATTGTCGGAAACCGGCATTTCTTCAACTGCCTCGCGTCGCCGTCGCCTTGTGGGGCGGACCCCGCCGCGATACGGCAGAGGCGAACGGAGACTTCGAGATGGCCGACCGGATTGACGTCGAAGAAGCCTTGAAGGGCCTGCCGCTGTGGCGTGTCGCGCCCGGCGACCGGCCCGCCATCGCGCGCACGCTGGCCTTCGCCGACTTCAACGCCGCCTTTGGTTTCATGACCCGCGTGGCGCTCCTGGCCGACAAGATGGACCATCATCCCGAATGGTCCAACGTCTACAGTCGCGTCGAGGTGCTGCTGACCACCCACGACGCCGGCGGGATCACGGACAACGACGTCCGCATGGCCCGGTTCATCGACCAGGCCGCCGCCGAAGCGGGAGCGAAGTGATGGCGGGCAAGACAGGACGGGTTGCGGGCAAACAGGCCCTGATCACCGGAGCGGCGGGCGGCCTGGGCGAGGCCATGGCCTGGATGCTGGTGCGCGAGGGCGCCCGGGTGGCCGTCACCGACGTCAATCTGAAGGGTGTCGAGGCCCTCGCCGCCGCGATCAACGCCGAGGTCCCGGGCGCCGCCTTCGCCTTCCGGCACGACGTCACCGACGAGGCCGACTGGGTCTCGGTCGTCGACCGGGCCGTCGCGGCCATGGGCGGCCTGTCGATCCTGGTCAACAACGCCGGCATCGCCGGGGACCTTCAGTTCGTCGAGACCGACACGCTGGACAACTGGCGCCGCGTCCAGGCGGTCAACATCGAATCCATCATGCTGGGCTGCAAGCACGCCATGGCGCACCTGCGGGCCGGTGCGCCGTCGTCGATCGTCAACATCTCGTCGGTGGCCGGGCTCGCCGCCGCCCCGGGCATGGGGGCCTATAACGCCACCAAGGCGGCGGTGTGGATGTACACCAAGACCATCGCACTGGAGGCCGCCAAGGGCGACTGGAACGTGCGCTGCAACTCGGTCCACCCGGTCTTCATCAAGACCCCGATCCTCGACCCCTTCATCGCCATGGCGGGCGGCGATGAGGCCAAGGCCCACGAACGCCTGTCGCGCGGCATCCCGATGAAGCGCATCGGCGAGCCCGACGACGTGGCCTGGTGCGTCCTCTATCTCGCGTCCGACGAGTCCAAATTCGTCACCGGCTCCGAGTTCAAGATCGACGGCGGCATGCTGGCGCAGTGAAGGCAGGGACCAGGGATTAGGGATCAGGGATTAGGGAAAATCGGCTGGGACAAGCGCGGTCCCCCTGATCCCTGATCCCCAATCCCTGATCCCTACTCCACCAGATCCGCCGGCAGGATCTGGCTCGACAGCAGGGTTTCCATCCCCACCCAATGGTCCGGTCCCTGCCGCTCGACCCAGGCCTGGACCGTATCGCGCCCCAGGCCGTAGTTGATGATGTAGCTGCGGTAGGTCTCGATGAAGCGCAGCCGCTGGGCCGCCTTGGGCGGATCGGTCAGGGTGTATTTCGCCAGCCGGGCGATCGTTTCCTCGCGCCCCGCCCGGCCCGACAGATAGTCGTCGGCGATAGTGTATTCGGCCCGGGCCAGCTGACGCGTCAGGGCCATCAGCTCGGCCTTCTTCTCCGCCGTCGCCGGATCGAGGCGCGCCAGCGGGAAGAGCACGTCGCGCTCGAACGCCGTGCCCTCGTCGCCCGGGAAGGCCAGGTCGATGCCGTAGTTGGCGCTGCCCTCGGCCACGAAGCTCATCGGCGAGAACAGCGGATAGACGCTCATCTCGACCCAGCCGCGCCCGCGCACGAAGGTCTTCTCCAGCAGGGCGTTGTAGACGTGGTGGCCCGGATACCCCTCGTGGCAGCCCAGATCGATCGCCCGCTCGGTGTAGATCGGGAAATCGGTGTTGATCTCGATCTTCGACGCTGAATTTCCTTGGTAATAATTATACCCCGACCACGGTTTGTCGTTGACGAAGGCCAGGCTGAAGTCCTCGTCGGCCGGCAGGGCGATGTGCTGCAGCGTGCGCCGGCGGCACTCAGCGATGGCGGCGTCCATCACGGCCTGCAGCCGATCCTTCGGGATGATGTAGTGGGACTTGAAGGCCGTGACCCGGTCGGTCAGCGTGCCAGGCCCGGCGGGGACCAGGGCGTCGACCTGGGCCAGGATAGCGTCGTAGGTCTCCAGCGGCTTCAGCTCGGGGCGGATGCCGAACAGGGCGTAGGCCTCGGCGGCGAAACTCATCTTCTCGCCCGACAGCATCCTTAAGCGAGCCGAGGCGGCCGAGACGTGCGCCAGCAGGTATTTGCGCCGCTGCACCACCGCCGGCTCCGCGCCACGGGTCGAGATCGCGGTCAGACGCTGCGTCAGCGAGGCCGCGCCCTGGATCAGCTGCGGCACGGTTCGGGGATTTGCGTGGGCCGCCGTCTGCCATTCGGGCGGGCCGTAGTAGGCGTCGACATAGCCGGGCTCGCGCTCCCCGATCTCAAGGGTCATGGCCACATAGTCACGGGCGATCGCGTCCAGACTGTCGCCGGACGCCTCGGCCGCCGGGGCGGAACGCCCCGCCGGGTTCAGGGCGCAGGCCCCCAGCAGAAGCAGCAGACCCAGAACGAACGCGCGCATCGAAACCTCCCGTCGACAAGGCGGCGGCACGCTAGGCGTTCGACGGCCGCGCGCCAAGCCGCCGCGACGCATTCGGGATTGAGGGCCGCGCCCTCCTGCTGTAAGGCCCTTCGTCCGGCGTTCAACGCCGCCGACGCACCCGTAGCTCAGCTGGATAGAGTACTGCCCTCCGAAGGCAGGGGTCACAGGTTCGAATCCTGTCGGGTGCGCCATCTTCCTTTGTCGGATATCCGCTTCGTCACCCACCCGGGGCCATAGGCGGCTGACCGTTCGCGGGTTAGACAGCGCCTATGACCGACACGCCCGATTCCGCCGCGCCTCCTGCCCTGCCCACCGGCCAGCCCGTGGGTCGGATGATCGCCATGCCGGCCGACACCAATCCCGAGGGCGACATCTTCGGCGGCTGGCTGCTGGCGCATATGGACCTGGCCGGGGCCACGCCCGCCTTCGAACTGGCCCAGGGCCGTTGCTCGACCATCGCCCTGGACGGCATGGTCTTCCACCAGCCGGTCTCGGTCGGTGACGAGGTGTCGATCTACGCCCGGGTGCTGAAGACCGGCCGCACCTCGATCCGGGTTCAGGTCGAGGCGTGGAAACGCCCCCGCAATCGGGCGCAGGCCGAGTCCGTCCGCGTGACTGAGGGCGTCTTCACCTATGTCGCCATCGACGAGGATCGTCGTCCGCGCCCGCTTCCGGGAGCCTGATCGGACGGGCCAGACAGGCGGGGCGGCCCGCGCGGTTCAGCCATCCGCGGCGTGGGCGTCGCGATATCCCTCGGTCACCTCGTCCTTGTGCGCCGCGAAGGCGCCCAGGACCTGCCCCTTCTCCCGCGCCGGGACGCCGAAATGATCGAGCGTGCGCGCCAGTTCGGCCGCGGTCTCGTCAAACTCGGCCGGTGAGATACGTAGATTGCGGTGCGCCGCCTCCAGGCCCAGATTGGTGCTGCCGGGAACAGTCGGCGTGTACTGGAACGGTCCGCCCGAAATGTTGCAGACCCACAGGGTCCGCATGAATTTTAGGCCCGGCAGCCGACCCAGATTCCCGGTGTGCCACGCGCGCAGGGCGGGATTGGCCGAAGACTGGCCGACGATCGGGTTTCTCACCACAGCGTCGCTGAAGTGATCGACCACTGCGGCGATCGCGAAGGCGCCGCCGAGCCGGTCGTAAAGGCTGGCGTCCGGGTCGATCACGGGGGGGTGAGCCCCCGTCGCGGCCAGGGCGGGATTCCGGGCGCTGAAAACGGCCGCGCTGACTACGGTCGCGCCGACAAGCAGCCCGCGCCGGGTGGCCGAGCCGTCCTGCCGGTCCTGGCTCGCGTCTAGATTGGAATGGGGTTCAGTCAAGGCGACCTCCATTGTCCTGCCTGTAGCAGCGAACCCGAAAATACGGGCGGCCGTTGGCGGGCGTTATTGGATGAACCTGACGCCCGTAGGTTCCCGAGGGCCCAATAACCTAGCGCGACGCTGGGAAATCTTGACCTTTGGGGCTTCGCACCCTACCTCGCGGGCATGGCCGTTCGTCGCATCCTCACCATCGATAATCCCGCCGACCTGGCGGTGCTGAAGCAGGTTTCCACGCCGGTCGAAGGACCGGTGACGGACGAGCTGCGCGGCCTGATGGATGACATGCTGGCCACCATGTACGATGCGCCGGGCATCGGCCTGGCTGCGGTGCAGGTCGGCGACGTGCGCCGGGTCATCGTCATGGACCTGGGCGACGCGGTCGTGGAGGGCGATGTCCAGGAGCCCGAGGAAGACGAGAGCGAAGAGGTCCAGCTGGCCCGCCGCAACCCGCGTTTCCTGGTCAATCCCGAGGTCGTCTGGTCCTCGGACGAGCTGTTCTCCTACGAAGAGGGCTGCCTGTCGGTGCCCGAGGTGTTCGACGCCGTCGAACGCCCCGCCCGGGTCCGCCTGCGCTACATGAACTACGCCGGCGATCAGATCGAGGAGGAGGCCGAGGGCCTCTACGCCGTCTGCGTCCAGCACGAGATGGACCACCTGCAGGGGGTCCTGTTCATCGACCATCTGTCGCGCCTGAAGCGCGACCGGGCCATCGCCCGGGTCAAGAAAAACGCGAGGCTCGCCGCCTGATGGCTGGATTGAAGCGCGGCCGCGACCGCATCGTCGACCCGTCGGGCCGCCGCCGTCTGACCCGCAACGAGCGGGTCGGCGTCGCCAGCGTAGTCACCCTGATCGGCGTCGCCGCCGTCGGCGTGATCGCCGGCCTGCTGCTGGACCGGCTGCTCGATTTCGACGACGCCCTCGACGCCGGCGGCGAATGGGACGAAGGCGGCGGCGTCTCGACCCGCTGGGAGTAGACCTCATCCTGAGCGGCGCTGACGCGCTTCGCGCTGCTTGAGCGCGGCTCTTGGGCGCCGCCCCGCTTCGCGCTACTTGAGCGCGGGCATTCAATCCCGCCTCCGGACTTGCTCTGATGCGCCTCGCCTTCATGGGAACCCCCGATTTCGCCGTGCCGTCCCTGGCCGAGCTGATCGCCGCCGGCCATGAGGTGGCGGCGGTCTATTCGCAGCCGCCCAGGCCGAAGGGGCGCGGTCAGAAACTGACCCCGTCGCCGGTGCACGCCTTCGCCGAAACCATGGGCCTGCCCGTCTTCACCCCCGCCTCGATGAAGGCCGCCGAGGCCATCGAAACCTTCCGGAGCCTGGAGCTCGACGCCGCCTGCGTGGTCGCCTACGGCCAGATACTGAAGCGCGAGGTGCTGGACGCGCCCCGCCTCGGCTGTTTCAATCTTCACGGCTCGCTGCTGCCCCGCTGGCGCGGCGCTGCGCCGATCCAACGCGCCATCATGGCCGGCGACCGCCAGACCGGCGTGCAGATCATGCGCATGTCCGAAGGCCTCGACGAAGGGCCGATCCTGCTGTCGGAAATCCTCGACATTCGCCTCGATGACACCGCCGCCAGCCTGGCCGAGCGCATGTCCCACACCGGCGCCAGCCTCTGGCCCCGGGCGCTCGCCGCCATCGACCGCGGCGGCGTGGAGGGCACGGCCCAGTCGGGCGAGCCGACCTACGCCCGCAAGATCACCCCGGCCGAGGCCCGGATCGACTGGACCCGGCCGGCGGCCGAGATCGACGCCCACATCCGCGGCCTGTCGCCCTTCCCCGGCGCCTGGTTCGAAGCCCCGGGCCCCGACGGCCCGGTACGGATCAAGGCGCTGATGTCGCGAACCTCATCGCAGGGCGCGGGCAGGCCCGGCGAGGTGCTGGATGAGGATCTGCATATCGCGACGGGAGAGGGCGCGGTCCGCCTGCTGCGGGTCCAGCGCGAGGGCAAGGCGGCCCAGGCGCCCGACGAGATGCTTCGCGGCTTCCCGATCCCGGCAGGGACCGTGCTGCCCGCACGCAGCGAGCCCGTCATCCCCGCGCAGGCGGGGACCCGCGGCGAGCGGTAGGGCCAGCATCATGCCCCGCTACCGGCTGACCCTCGAATACGACGGCTCGGGCTACAACGGCTTCCAGTCGCAGCCCGGCCAACCCACCGTCCAGGGCGCGATCGAGACCGCCATCGCCGCTTTTTCGGGCGAGACCGTCCGCATCGCAGCCGCCGGGCGCACCGACGCCGGGGTCCACGCCACTGGCCAGGCGGTCAGCTTCGATCTCGGCAAGGCCTGGCCGGCGCGCACGGTCATGAACGCCCTCAACGCCCATCTGGTGGAGGAAGCCGTATCGGTGCTGGATTGCGCCGAGGTCGACGGCGAATGGCACGCTCGCTTCTCGGCCACGGGTCGCCGCTACCTGTACCGCATCCTCAACCGGCCCGGCCGGCCGGCTCTGGACCTCGGCCGGGTCTGGCACATGAAGAAGCCGCTCGACGCCGACGCCATGCATCAGGCGGCCCAGGGGCTCGTCGGCCTGCACGACTTCACCACCTTCCGGGACGTGAACTGCCAGTCGAAATCACCGGAGAAGACGCTGAACGTCGCCCGGGTGACCCGCGTCGGCGAAGAGGTCCTCCTGGTGTTCGAGGCGCGCAGCTTCCTGCACCGGCAGGTCCGCTCCATGACCGGCAGCCTGGTCGAGGTCGGCCTGGGGCGCTGGACAGCCGCCCATCTTGTCGCGGCGCTCGAGGCGAAGGACCGCGCCCGATGCGGCCCGGTGGCCCCGTCAGACGGCCTCTATCTGACGGGCGTGGAATACTGACGCCCTCGAAAAAGCCCGCCGGAGGAACCGGCGGGCCTTTCCCACGGCGCGAGAGGCCTAGTGTTTGGCGGTCTCGGCGCCGCTGGTGACGGCCGAACCGGCGGCCGAAACGTCGCGGCCCGCGCCGGAGATGGTGTTGCAGGCCGACACGGCCAGGGCGGCGGCGATGATGGTCAGAGCGATGATCTTGCGCATGGGAAATCCCCGGGGCTGCTGTTGAACTCGGGATGACAACGTGAAGCGTGACTGTTGGGTTGCATGGCCAAGGTCGGCGCCGATCTGCTATGCGGCGCCGATGACACAAGCGCCCAACACCGCCGCCCGCCGCCTTGTCGAGACGCTCGTGATGAACGGCGTCGACCGAGTCTTCTGCGTGCCGGGCGAGAGCTATCTGGCGGTGCTGGACGCCCTGGCCGACGTGCGCGACCAGATCCAGGTCGTCGCCTGCCGCCACGAGGCCGGCGCCGCCAACATGGCCGAGGCCTATGGCAAACTGACCGGCAAGCCGGGAATCTGCATGGTCACGCGGGGGCCCGGGGCCACCCATGCCTCCATCGGCGTGCACACGGCGCATCAGGATTCCACGCCGATGATCCTGTTCGTCGGCCAGATCGCCCTGACCGACCGCGGCCGCGGCGCCTTCCAGGAGATCGACTACCGCGAGGTCTTCGGCGGCCTGGCCAAATGGGCGACGGAGATCGAGAGCCCCGGGCGGACCGTCGAGGTGGTCGAACGCGCCTTCGCCACGGCCCTGCAGGGCCGGATGGGGCCGGTCGTCATCGCCCTGCCCGAAGACATACTCCACGCTGACGGCGGGCTCGCCCCGCTGCGGCCCGTCACGCCCGCGAAGGCGGCGCTGGACCCGGCCTTCGTGGAGCAGGTCCGGGATCGCCTGTCGAAGGCCGAATACCCCCTTCTGGTTCTGGGCGGATCCGGCTGGACCGACGCGGCGACCGACGCCATCGGCGACTGGGCCGAACGGCTGGGCCTGCCCGTCACCCTGTCGTTCCGGCGCAAGGATCTCATCTCCAACGACCGGCCCAACTACGCCGGCGACCTCGGTCTCGGCCCCAATCCCAAGCTGGTCGCACGGGTCAAGGCGGCGGACCTGATCCTGACCATCGGCGCGCGGCTGGGCGAGAACCCGACCCAGGGCTACACCCTGCTCGACCGCGCCCGCACCGCCGGGACCCTAGTCCACATCCATCCGGGACCCGAGGAGGTCGGCCGGGTCTGGCCGACGCTGCTGGGAGCCACGGCCGACAATTCGCTCGCCGCCCTGGCCCTGTCGGCGATCGATCCGGGCCGCACCTGGACCGATCAGGCGCAGACAGCCCACGCCGATTTCCGCGCCTTCATCGCGCCCGTGACCGTCACCGGGGCGGTCAACATGAGCGACTGCATGGCGCATCTGGCTCAAGCGTTGCCCGCCGACGCCATCATCACCAACGGCGCGGGCAATTTCGCGGCCTGGCTGCATCGCTTTCACCGCCATACGACGCGCCGCACCCAGTTGGCCCCGACCTCGGGAGCCATGGGCTACGGCTATCCGGCCGCCGTCGCGGCCAAGAGCGTCCATCCCGACCGCGACGTCATCTGCATCGCCGGCGACGGGGACTATCTGATGACCGGGCAGGAGATCGCGACCGCCGTCCAGTACGGGATCAACGTCGTGGTCGTGGTGGTCGACAATGGCGCCTACGGCACCATCCGCATGCATCAGGAGGGCCACTACCCGGGCGCGGACAGGGTCATCGCCACCGACCTCAGGAATCCCGACTTCGTCGCCTACGCCGAGGCCTTCGGGGCGTTCGGGATCCGATGCGAGACCACCGCCGACTTCCCGGCCGCCCTCCAGGCCGCGCGGAACGCGGGACGGCCTGCGCTCGTTCACCTGATCACCTCGGCCGAGGACATCGCGCCTGGCCGCACCATCACGCAGCTGCGGCAGGGCTGACCGCCGGGCTGTCCTCGGGAGCCTTCCATGCGCCTCTTCGTGCTTTGCTCGTCCGCCGCCACCCTGATGCTGTCGGCCTGCGCCACGGATCCAATGGGCCCCGGCGGGCCGCCTCCGATGGCGGACAACGGCAACGACTGCGCCGTGATCGCGGCGGTGGCGCGCGAGCACTACCGGTTCAACACCACCGACAATGTGCCGCCGCCGCTGTGGCTGGACGGTGAGGGTTCAGGCTGGTCGCCGCGTTGCGACTGGAGTCGGTACGGCGTGAGCTTCCCCCGGACCTACGATCCATCGGCGCCCCGCGCGCCGGGCGAACGGGTGCAGTGGGTGTCGTTCAAACAGCCGCGCTACGACGGCCGGGGCGCGCTGGTGGAAAGCGGCATTCTGCACGGACCGCTGGCGGGCAACGGCGTGGAGTGCCGCGTGGTCTCGGGCTTCGCCGGCTGGACCGCCACCGATTGCCGCAATACCTGGATCTCGTGATCCGCCCCGAGGCTCAGCCCTGCGCGGGACGCAGGCCGTCGGCCGCGGCGCGCTGGACCTGCGGATGACGCTCGCCGCCCGCCGCGATGATGCGATCGATGCGCGACTTCTCGGCCCGGAAAGCCGCCAGGTCCGAGCCGGCCAGGACGGTGCCTTCCGAGGTCTTCACGCCCGCCGGATTGATCCGCTGGCCGTTGCGCCACAACTCGTAGTGCAGGTGCGGTCCGGTAGAGGCGCCGGTCGACCCGCTATAGGCGATCACCTGGCCCTGCCGCACGTGGGCGCCGGCCCGGATGCCGGCGGCGTAGCGCGACAGGTGCCCGTAACCGGAATCGAGGCCGTTCGCGTGACGGACCCGCAGCCAGTTGCCGTAGCCGCCCCAGCGACGCGCCTCGACCACCACGCCATCGGCGGGCGCCACCACGGGCGTGCCCATCCCGGCCGCGAAATCGATGCCCTGGTGCATCTTGCGATAGCCCGAGATCGGATGGATCCGGTAGCCGAAGGTCGAGGAGATGCGGCGATAGCCGTCCAGCGGGGTCCGCATCAGCGCCGACCGCATGTTCTTGCCGGTGGCGTCGAAATACTCGACCGTGGAGGAGCCGGGACGCTGGAAGCGATAGAAGACCGCGCCCTTCAGCGATGCATAGAGCAGGTCGCCCGACTGGATGGTGCGGCCGTTCTCCGTCACCGACCGTTCGTAGACATAGGTGAAGCGGTCCGAATCCTGGACGTCGCGGTCCATGTCGAACTTGTGGGAGAACAGCTGGCCGGCGCGGCGCCGCACGGCGGCGGGCGCGCCCTCGCGCTGGGCGGCGGCCGACAGGGATCCGTCGACGCGGCCGCTGAGGACCACCGTCTCGTGGGTGACCTTCTCCTCGAGCGCCCGAAGACGCAGCGCGCCGTCGAAGCTGCGCGACACGGTCAGCTGGCTGGCCGGTCCTGTACGCATCGTCAGGCCGATCAGCCGGGCGTCCCCCCGGCCGCCGCGCGGACGCGAGATGGCGGTCTCGAACTTCTGGCCGGCGCGAATGTCGCTGACGTCCATGGCGTTGGAAATGGTGGCGGCGATGGCCGAGGCCTCGGCGGCGCCGACGCCCGTGCGACGCACGGCCTGTTCGAAGGTCTCGCCCTTGCGGACCTGCACGTCGATGGCTTCAGGGGCGGTCAAACCGACAGGCGTGCCGGCCGACGCGAAGGCCTGGGCCTCAAGCGTGGCGATCTGCGCCTGGGTGAGAGGCGGAGCCTCTTCCGCTCTCGCGGGTTGGTATACGCGTCCGGCAAGCAGCGCCACCGAGACCGCAGCCACCGCCGTGAGGGCGTGCGGCGCGAGGCGCATCGGCTGGCGACGTGGATCGAACTGAGCCATCGGTCCCCGAAAGAAGACGACGCCGGTCGGCGCCTAAGCTACTCAAAAGCAAGGATCGCGCCTGAAGGTCCCCCGGGCGCGACGGGCCGATATAACCCGTCGTGAGGATCATGGGAAGCGGGCGGGTTACAAACGATTAACCGTCGTGGTTCTCGTTGGTAAAGCCCCCGTGATCGTCGAGTTATTCGCGGTGATGTTTCAATGTATGCGACGATAGTTCATCCGTTGCTCAACCCCTCTGCGACGGCCCGTTTCAGAGTCCTCGTCGCTGCATTCAAAGTGGCGGATAGGTCACTGCATAGTGTTCTTCAAGTCACGCCGTCTGTGTTGTGCGGAAAGTCGATGTTGCTGACAGCCTGTTCCGTTACGGCCCCCGTCCCGCTTTGGCGCAACCCGGGCCCCGTCGCGTGAGCGAGGCTGGCCAATCCCCGACCAAACGACCGCCCGCCGGGCCCGTGCGTCTCCTTCGCCGCATCGGCCTGGGGCTGGGCGCGGTCCTGCTGGTTTTGCTGATCCTGCTGGCTGTCGCCTGGTTGAACCGCCGCGCGGCGGCGCGCGAGCTGCTGATCGGCTGGCTGGAGAAAAAGGGGATCGACGCCGATCTGCAGATCGACCGGGTCGAACTGGACGGTCTGACGGCGCGAATCCGGGTCGGCGATCCGGCTGATCCGGATGTCACGGTGGAGCGGGTCGAGATGGACTATGTCCTCGCCGCCCCCTGGTCCGGATCGGGCCTGGGTGTGACGCCAGGTCGCATCCGGCTGGTCCGTCCGGTGGTTCGCGCCCGGTTTCATGCCGGGACGCTCTCGTTCGGATCGCTGGATCCGCTGGTCAAGGAGTTCACCCGCCGTCCGCCGCGGCCGGACATCCGCGGCCCTCTGGTGCTGATCGAGCAGGGCCGCGTCCGGCTGGACAGCGACTACGGCCGCGTCACGGCCGACGTCGACGCCCGCATCGACAACGGCAAGCTGATGCGGCTACGCGCGCTCGCGCCGCCGACCGCGCTGAAGGGCGGCGAGGTCGAGGTCCGGGGCCTGACCGCCGCCGTGGATCTGAACACCACCGGCGATCGACTGACGGGCCGGATCGGCCTCGCCGCCGACCACGCCCGCCTGACCGGCTTCGCCGGCGAGGAAGTGCGCGGCGAGATCGTGGTCGACCTGCCCTATCCGGATCTGAAGACGCACCGGGGCGACGGCCGCGCCGCCCTGAGACTGGCCGCCGCCGGGAAGCGTCTGGCGCTCGGCGATACGGCGGCGCGGGACGCGACGGCGACCGCCGCCTTTGACGGAAGCGGCACCGGCTGGATCAACGCCTTCCGCATCGGTGGCCGGGCCGACGCCACCCTCGCGGTGAACGCGCTTGCGGGACCCGGCCTGCAAGCCGCGCACCTGAGACTGCGCTTCGAGCCGGGACAGACCACCGTCTCCCGGACCAGCGACGGGATTGTCTGGCGGCGCGAGGGCCCGACCACGGCGGCTCTGACGAGCGGGTCCGCTGCGGGTCTGGCAGGTCGAGACGTCGCCCTGCGTTCGGCGTCGCTGGTCGTCGGCGGACGTGGTATGGCGATCGAAGCCAAAGGACCGGTCCTGGTGACCGCGGGGCGCATGGCCGCCGGCGACTTCAACCTGACGACCGCCCGCATGAACGCCGAACTGGACCTGGTCTCGGACGGCGGCCTGCGGCTGGACGCCGACGGATCGCTGACGGCCGCTCGTGGAGCCTGGCCCCTGTTCGGCCCTCCGGCCCGGGACGATATTCCGGAACTCGCATCGATGAAGACGGCGCTGGGCGGCTTCGCGGTCGACGCGCCAGCCTTCCGGTTCAGCACTGGCTTGGGCGGAACGCGCGTGGTGCTGGCGCGTCCAGCGACGCTGCGCCCCGTCAACGGCGGCGTGCTGACGGTGCGACCCGTCGCCCGCCCGGTGTTCGAGGCCTCGGCGGGTCATGCCGGCGGCGGCGCGCTGGCGATCACGTCCAGCCGGGGCGCCGGCCTGCCCGAGGCCGCCGTCGCGGTCCCCGCCTGGCGGCTGACGCCGACCGGCTTCACCGCCACGCTGGATGGCCGGGCGGCGCTCGACTTCGGTCTGGCGCGCGGCGTGACGCTGCGCACACGCGGCGAGCTGGCCTCCGCCGGCGGGCGCCTGACCTTCACGGCCAACGGCTGTACCCCCGTGACGGTGGAACGGCTCGAGCTGGACCAGAACGACGTCACCGACCTGTCAGGTAATTTCTGCCCGACCGGGCGCCCGCTCGTTTCCGTCGCGCACGGTGCGTGGCGAGCTGACGGCGTCTTGCGGGACGTGGCCGCCTCCGCCCCCTTCCTCGCGCTCGATTTCAAACAGGCCGAAGGCGCGCTGACGGCGACCGGCGGGCCGCGCGGCCTCGGGCTGGACGCGCGCATCACCCGGGCCGCCGTGATCGACGCCACCAACCCGGACCGCTTCAACCCCCTGTCCGCCAGCGGAACAGCCCGCTTGGCCAACGAGGACTGGAGCGGGGCCTTCGACCTGTCACGCGGCGCCGTGGCGCTGGCGCGCCTGACCCTGGCCCACGATGGTCGAACCGGGGCCGGCGGGATCGACATAGACGCGCCCTCCATCGTGTTTGCACCCGGCGCCCTTCAACCCGCCGACCTCAGCCCGATGATCGCCGACCTGGTGCACGCTCCGGCGACGGGCTCGGCCGCCTTCCACGGCCGCATCGACTGGCTGAAGGATCAGGCCGGAAGCAGCGGCGGCCGCCTGACCATTCCGGGGCTCGATTTCACCAGTCCCGCCGGACCGGTGAAGGGGCTGAAGGGCGTGATCGACTTCACCAGTCTGGCCCCCCTGGTCACGGCCCCGGACCAGCATCTGACGGCGGACGAGGTGACGACGGTCGTTCCTCTGACCGACGTCCGGATCGCCTTCGCCCTCGACAAGGCGGCGGTGACCGTCTCCGGAGCGCGTCTGGCCGTCGCGGGCGGCGTGGTCAGCGTCGAACCCTTCACCCTGCCGCTGGACCGCACCCAGCCATGGACCGGAGTGATCGGGTTGGAGAACGTCCAGCTGGGCGACTTGATCGCGGGCTCGGGATTCGGCGACAAGGTCCAGCTGGACGCCGTGGTCTCCGGCCGTCTGCCCTTCTCGTCCGACCCCACCCAGGGCTGGCGGATCGCGGGGGGATCGCTTCAGGCGGTTCGCCCGGGACGGCTGTCGATCCAGCGTGAGGCGCTGAGCGGGCTCAAGGCCGGGGGCGGCGGCGACGGCGTGCCGCCCAACACGGTGCAGGACCTGGCCTATCAGGCGATGGAGAACCTCGCTTTCGACACCCTGTCGGCCGACGTCAACAGCCTCGATCAGGGCCGGCTGGGCGTGCTGTTCCACATCAAGGGCCGCCATGACCCGCCCGAACGGCAGGAGTTGCGCCTCAGCCTGTCTGAACTGATCAGCCGGAAATTCCTCAACCGCCCGCTGCCCCTGCCATCGGACACGGGCATCGACCTGACGCTGGACACTACCCTGAACCTGAACCAGCTGGTGGCGGACCTGATCGCCCTGAACCGGGCCCGCGGCGGTCATCCGGACGCGCCTGACCCCCCCATTGCGCCCGGGCCGTGATCCCGCCACGCTCGCCGTTCAGAACCCATTCACCCTCCACCGCGTTAGATCGGGGCGGATTATAGAAACCGGAGACGCCCGCCATGTTCAGGACGCGAAAGATCGCCGCTCTCGCCGGCCTCGCCTTGCTCGGCGCCGGCGTGCTCGGAACCGCGGCCTGTACGCCGACGGTGCGGCTGCAGGTCGATCCCATTCAGATCTACGCCAAGCTGGATGCGGACGTCCGCATTCGCCTCGACAAGGAGCTTCAGGACCTCCTCATCGCAAACCCCAACCTGTTCTGATGCGCAAACCCCCTCTCATGCGAAGGTCCAATTCGATGTCTTTCCGCAAGCTGTTCGTCGCCATCGCCGCCATCGCAGCGCTGGGCGTGGCCGCGGGCGCGGCTTTCGCCCAGACCTCGCAGCAAAAAGCCATGATCGACGCCGCCAAGAGCCAGGGCGTCGTCGGGGAACAGGCCGACGGCTATCTCGGCTTCCGCACCGCTTCCTCGGACGCCAATCTTACCGCGGCCGTCCAGGTCACCAACGTCGCCCGTCGCGCCGCCTATGAGCGCACCGCCGAGGCCGCCGGCGTCACCGCCGACGTCGCCGGCGCGCGGATGTTCGAGCGACTGCTCGCGGCGCAGACGCCGCCACGCATCAGTTCGGGCCAGTGGTATCGCAACGACCGCGGCCAGTGGGTGCAGCGCTAGGCCACGCGGCCATGGCCAGACCCCTTCGCATCCTCCGCAACCTGCTCATCGTGGGCCTGGTCGCCGGCGGCGTGACGGCGGCGGTCGGCTACGCTTGGCGAATGATCGGCGGCGGCGCCCTGCCCCTCAATGGCTGGATCGCGCTGACGCTCGGCGTCGCGGGCACGGTGGGCCTGGCCTGGGCGCTGATGGCCCTGGCGTTCCGATCGGATCGAGACGGATGGGACGCCCAGGCGGGCGTCGCAGCGCCGCTTGACGACTTATCCGACGTCGAAAGCTAGGCGGCCACCGGACCAGCGCTCGGCAGGGTGATGGCCACCTCGGCGCCCTCGCCGGGGCCGCTCTCGATCGACAGAACGCCGCCCGACTGGCGGGCGAAGGCGTAGGCTTGGGACAGGCCGAGGCCGGACGCGCCCTCCCGGGTGGTGAAGAACGGCTCCAGCGCCCGCGAGGCCGTGTCACGGTCCATACCCGGGCCCGTGTCACGCACGCTCAATCGGAGACCGCCTTCCATCAGGGCCTCCAGTCGCACGGCGATGGAGCCCTTGCCGGCCGTCGCGTCGATGGCGTTCTGGGTCAGGGCCCGGACCGCACCCTCAAAGGCGACCGGGTCCAGACGCGCGGGCGCGGGCTCGGACGGCCCCTCGATCATCAGATCCTCGCCGGAGCCGGCCAGGGCGCGCAGGCGACCCTCCATGCCACGCAGCAGCACGCCGGCGTCCAGCACCTGCAGCACCGGTCCGTCCTCGCCCTGGGCGAAGGCGGTCAGGCGACGGGTCAGGGCCTCGCCCCGCTGGCCGGCGGACAGGGCGGCCTGGCCAAGTCGCCGGACCCGCGCGGGGTCGTCGGCCTGACGCAGCATCATGTCGAGCGCGCCCGTCATGACGCCCAGGAGGGCGGTGAAATCATGCGCCAGACCGCCGGTCAGGCGGCCGACATTCTCCATGCGGCGGGCGCCCTGAAGTTGGGCCTCGGCGTCCTGTTCCGCCCGGGTCGCGGCCGCGCGAGCGGTCTCTGCCTCGGCGCGCGCGGCCTCCGCCGCAGCCAGCGCCTCGGCGGCTTGACCCCGAGCGGCGTCCGTTTCGGCGCGCAGGGCGGCTTCCAGATCGGCGTCGAGGGGGCCGGCGGCGATGGCGACCGAAGGCTCCGAAGCGCTGGTCGCTCCGGCGTCGGCGCGTTCGCCGGCCAGCAGCAGGGCGTCGACCCGCCCCTCCGCGTCTGTCAGCGGCAGGATGGACCAGCGCACGCCATGTCCGCCAGCTCCGCCCGAAACGATCGGCCCAGCTTCGCCTGCCGGGGCGGACAGGGCCAGACGCAACGCCTGACGGCCCTCGGCGCGCTCGATCTCCGTCAGGAACAGGTCGGCGAAGTCGCCCGAGGCGTCGGATCGGCCCAGCAGCTCAAGGGCGGTGCGATTGGCGTCCCGTACAGCCCCGCCGGCGCTGACCACGACGAGGGCGCTGGAGGCGACGTCGAACACGCGCCGCGTCAGACCGTCGGAAGCCGAGGCCTCCATGGGCGGCGTGACCGGCGCTTCCGGTGTCTGAAGACTGTCGGTCTCGACGATGGCGGCGGTCGATCCGGTGATCTCGCCGCGGTCGTTCTCGATCGGCATGGCGGTGACGGCGACCAGCATCTTGCGGCGCGTGCTCGGGTTGACGATCAGGTGCTGGAAGCCCTTCACCGTCTGTCCGCGCAGCGCCCGGGCGCTGGGCAGCAGGTCCGGCGGCACCGGTCGGCCGTCCGGGAAGGTGATGCCCCAGGTCGCCGAGTGGAAACGCAGGCCGATCAGCTCGGCGTCTCGCCGTCCCAACAGGCTGTGGGCGGCGCGGTTGGCGAAGACGAATTTGCCCTGGCGGTCGGTCTCGACCAGCGCGACCGGAATGGCGTTCAGCGTTTCGAACAGCCGTTTCTGGGAGTCTTCAGCGACCTGCTGCACCAGATCCAGCTGGCCGCTGGCGTCCACGTGGCGGTTGCGGTTGGCCATGGCCATCCACAGCGCGATCAGGCCCACCATCCAGCCGGCGGCGGCGGCGGCGCCCAGCACCAACACCCAATCGATCTGGCCTTCGAGAAACATGCGACCTGACTGTCCCGTTCTGGCGCCCGTCGGCGTCGTTCGGGAGATACACTGCAAACGGCGAACCGGAACGGCCCGGTTTCACCACACAGGCGACTAGCCGGGCTGAGGCTCCGGGTCCAGCCGCACGGTTGATGTTGGCGACCTCACGCGATTGGGCGGAATTGAAAAAGGCCCGGTCTGGCGACCGGGCCTCTTCATTTCGACTGGAGCGGGCGAAGAGATTCGAACTCTCGACCCCAACCTTGGCAAGGTTGTGCTCTACCACTGAGCTACGCCCGCACTTCAGTCGGAGGCGGGCGTATACCGAGCGCTCCGGCGCCTCGCAAGTCCCTCAACCCAGAATTCGGCGCCCAGGCGGCGAGCAACCGCGTTGCGAGCGTTTGCGCCTGCGCGCCGCGCATCCTCGCCTCAGCGAGGCGCCAGGCGTATGGCCCCGTCCAGACGGATGCATTCGCCATTGATATAGACGTTGCGGACCAGCTCCAGCACCAGCGACGCGTAGTCGGCGGGCGTGCCCAGACGGCTCGGGAACGGGATGGCGGCGGCCAAGGCGTCCTGAATCTTCTGGTCCATGCCGGCCATCATCGGCGTCCACATGATGCCGGGCAGGATGGTGTTGCAGCGGACGCCCTCCTGGGCGAGGTCGCGGGCGACCGGCAGGGTCATGGCGTAGACGCCGCCCTTGGACGCCGCATAGGCCGCCTGGCCGATCTGACCGTCCTGGGCCGCCACCGAGGCGGTGTTGACGATCAGGCCTCGCTCGCCGTCGGCCATGGGCTCCAGCGTGACCATCCCCGCCGCCGACTGCGACAGCACGCGGAAGCTGCCGAACAGATTGACCCGCACGGTGCGCTCGAACTGGGCCATGTCGTGGGCCTTGATCTCGCCGGTGTCCTTCTTGCGGCTGACGGTCTTCATGCCGGTGGCGATGCCGGCGCAGTTGACGGTCACCCGCTCCTGGCCGTGGGCGGCGCGGGCCTTTTCGAAGCCGGCGGCGACCGAGGCGTCGTCGGTCACGTCGACGAGGCAGAAGACGCCGCCGATCTCCTTCGCGATCGCCTCGCCTTTGTCGGCGTTCATGTCGAACAGGGCGACCCTGGCGCCCGTGGCCGCGATGGCGCGCGCCGTGCCCTCTCCCAGACCCGAGGCTCCGCCCGTCACCACCGCCGCGATCGAACTGTCGAGTTTCATGGCCGGAGCCCCTATGTTGAATGAACCTGAGTGTTGGCCGGGGATTTAGACGTCATGACCGCAAACGCCAAACCGATCACGCCCGACGAGGCCCTCGACCCCGCGCGGGCGCTCGTCCCCTCGGTGCAACGGGTCAATGAAGTGCGCGTCTCCAAGGGCTTCTGGCCCAAGCTCAGGCGCACGGCCTCGCGCATTCCGTTCGCCGACCAGGCCGTCGCTGTCTATTATGCCGCGCGCGACCCGGAGACGCCGATCGCGGCCAAGGGCATCATGCTGGGAGCACTGGCCTATTTCGTCATGCCCGTCGATGCCATCCCCGACATCCTCGCCGGCATCGGCTTCACCGACGACGCCGCCGTGATCGCCGCCCTGCTGGCCACCCTCGGCTCGCACGTGAAGCGCCGCCACAAGGACCTGGCCCGGGACGCCCTGAAGCGGCTGGGCGACATCTAG